>CAUZJF010000034.1:0-12531 GCA_963579975.1 Dehalococcoidia bacterium | reverse complement strand
ACCCGCTGCAGCATACCGCCGGATAGCTGGTGGGGGTAGTAGTCGAGAAACTCCGAGAGACCGACCATCTCAGCCAGTGTCTCGGGATTGGCGCTGTTCGCTCTGTCGCCTTTGGCGTTGAGCCGGAGAGGAAGCGCGATGTTTTGGGCGACGGTGCGCCAGGGGAGTAGCGAGGGGTCCTGGAAAACGAAGCCGAGGTCCTTGCGGCGTTGGGCCTCCTCGGGAGGCGCTCCGTCGATGGTCACCGCCCCCTCGGTAGGCTTGAGCAGCCCGCCGACGACCTTGAGCAGAGTAGACTTGCCGGCGCCGCTGGGACCTATCAGGGAAACGAATTCCCCGGTCCGGACCTGGAGGCTGAGTTCGGACAGGACGGGCAGGAGGCTCTGCTTGGTAGCGTACCAGTGGGAAAGCTCACGCACCTCGATCTGTGGCGGTCCCGGCATGTAGAAACCCCTATCGAGAGCCGTGTGCTCAGGCGTGCGTACGAGGGGGAGAGGCTAGATAGACGAGCTGTCGTCGTCCTCGGACAGCGTCGGAAACTCGTCGAGGTCTGGGAAAGGCTGCGCCCTGGCGCGCTCGGCAAGGTCGCTGAATTGGTTGGCGAGCTGGGACAGACCGTCCAGGATATCCCGGTACACCATCACGGCCGCCGTCCGTTCGTCCAGATGCTTGTGAAACATCTGGTTGAGCGCGGTTATCTCTCGGACCCGCTGTTCGAGCTATTTGTTGCGCCCCTCCAGCTTCTCGCGAAGTCCGCGCTCCGTCTGAATGGGCTCCCGGAGCTCCTTGGTGTAGATCTCCCAGCTGGTTTCTGTTGAGTTTCTCGGAGGTCTGAGGCGCATTGTGGTCTTCTTGCATAGCTCTGTCAGTCGGATGCAAGCAACTCGTCGATTTTGGCCAGGAGAGCAGTCGGGCTGAAAGGCTTTGAGAAGTAGTAGTCGGCGCCTGCGTCCTCCGCCTTCTGGAGGTCCAGTTCCTGGGCCATCGCGGTGAGCATAACGACCTTGACGTTCGCGGTTTCGCTGTCCGACTTGATCTGGCGGCAGACCTCGAACCCGTCCATCTTCGGCATCATGACGTCCAGGAAGATCAAGTCCGGCAGCTCTTCGTGGGCCTTTTTAAGCACCTCAGCTCCGTCCCTAGCCAGAATCAGGCTGTACCTGTCGTCGCCTCCGAGCGTGGCAGATACCGGCATCAGAATGTCTTCCTCGTCGTCGGCCAGCAATACTTTGTTCGCCATGTCTGCTTCCTAGACAGCGGATAAGGCCTCTTCTTCTTCCGTGGCGTTTGGCCGCTCCGTGTTGAGCGAGAAGAAGAAGCTCGACCCTACGTTAAGCTCGCTCTTGACCCACGCGTCTCCACGCATCAGCTTGGCCAGGCCCTTAACTATACTCAATCCGAGTCCGGTACCGCGAATTCTCTCCGTCTCGGGCCGGCTAATGCGGTGGAAGCTGGTGGTTAGCTGATCTAAGTTCTCTTGTGCGATACCCATGCCCTCGTCGGCGACCTCGACGACAATCCGACTATTGTTCGAGTCCTCTTTGGCAGACACCGTGATAGCTCCTCCGTCCGGGCTGTACTTCACGGCGTTGGTCATGAGGTTGATGACAATCTGAGTAAGCTTTTCCCGGTCTGCGGCGACCGTCGCCCTACAATCGCCTCATTCGGTCGCAACTTATAGGAGCTTATACCCGTCTTGTCGAGCCCGGTGACTTACCGTCGATAAGCCGTTGGTAGGGCAGGGGTTTAACCATGTGTGAAGAGGAAATCCGGCAGTACGAAGAGATCCGGAAGGTCGTTGCAAGGGCAAGGGCGGTTCATATTTTCGGCTACCATGTCGTTGCGTACGTTCTGGGGAATATTTTTCTGGGAGCCTGGAACATCTTCACCTACCAGAATCGGAGGGACGAGGTGCTCTGGTTCTGGTCCCCGCTCATCTTCTGGGGGGGGCGGTGTTATCATCCACTACCTGCAAAGCATTGCGCTCTTCAACGATTGGTGGCAACAGGATGAGTCCATAACGAACGAACGCCGCTACGAACTTGAACTCGCTCCCGAAGACCAGAAGCAACCAGCGGAATAGGCGCCCAGCTCACCCGTCCCGCCCCTCGAAACTCCTACAAACCGTCCAATCGCCCGCCCCCATATTTCGCTTCAGCCGGCTCGTCGCAATGACGTAGCCCGGTTGAACGGTTCTGGTTGTCGTGAGAGAATAGCTGCCGCTCCGTGCATCCTTTACTCTTACGCAAGTGAGGCCTTCTGAATGTCACCTGGCGCACCCACCACAGATCTCCGAGAGTTGGATTGGGTCGAATGGCGATGTATCGGTCCGCACCGGGGCGGCCGCAACGTCGCGGTCGCCGGCCATCCCACGGCTGCGATGGAGTTCTACTTCGGCGCCTGCGCTGGCGGCGTTTGGAAAACCACGGACGGCGGGACCTACTGGGAGAACGTCTCGGACGGCTTTTTCAACACCGCGGCGGTCGGAGCCATCGCCGTTTCGGAGGCGGACCCGAACGTCGTCTACGCCGGCACCGGCGAATCGTGCATCCGAGGTAACGTCAGCCACGGAGATGGTGTGTACCGGTCGACCGACGGCGGGAAGACCTGGGCCCATCTGGGCCTCGAAGACACCCGCCACATCGCGAGGGTGCGCATTCACCCCGGCGACCCGGATACTGCGTACGTGGCGGCTCTGGGACACGCCTTTGGGCCCAACGATCAGCGTGGCGTCTTCCGCACCACCGACGGCGGGATAACTTGGGAGAGGGTCCTGTATCGCAGTGAGAACGCAGGGGCGATAGACCTGTCGCTGGACCCGAACAACCCACGCGTCCTTTACGCTTCGATCTGGCAGGTGCGCAGGGAACCATGGAAACTCACGAGCGGCGGCCCGGAGAGCGGTATCTTCAAGTCCATCGACGGGGGCGACACGTGGAGTGAGATCACCGAGAATTTCGGTCTCCCTGAGGGAATGAAGGGACGTATCGGGGTGGCCATGTCGCCCGCGAGGCCGGACCGTGTCTGGGCCCTGGTGGAGGCGGAGGAAGGCGGCCTGTTTCGTTCGGAAGACGGTGGGGAGAGGTGGGAGCGCACAAGCGAAGACCGGGGTCTCCAGCAACGGCCCTGGTATTACAGCCACGTTTTCGCTGACCCTCAGGACGCCGACACCGTTTGGGTACTTAACACGAAGGCGTGGAAATCGACCGACGGCGGCAGCTCCTTTGCCCAGGTCGGGACGCCCCACGGCGACAACCACGACCTCTGGATCGATCCTAGCGATACCCGACGGATGATCGAGGGCAACGATGGCGGCGCGTGCGTTACCTTCAACGGCGGTGAGACGTGGTCCACTATCTACAACCAGCCTACGGCCCAGTTCTACCACGTCGCCACCGACAAACAGTTCCCTTACCGGGTGTACGGGACCCAGCAGGACAACAGCGCGATCAGCGTGCCGAGTCGTACGTTCAGAGGAGCGATCCCGTTCGGTGAGTCTTATACCGTGGGGACCTCTGAGAGCGGCCATATAGCTGTTCATCCCAACAATCCAAACGTCGTGTACTCAGGCGCCATAGGGAGCTCGGACGGCGGCGGCGATTCGCTGCTCAGATATGACCGCGCTACCGGACAGACCAGGGTGGTATCCGTGTGGCCCGAGTTCGTTTGGGGGTTCGGGCCGAAGAAGCACAAGTACAGGTTCCAATGGACCTACCCGATTCTGTTCTCGCCTCACGACTCGGATGTGCTTTACGTGGCGGCCAACGTTCTGTTCCGCTCATTGGACGAGGGAACGAGTTGGGACGCGATCAGTCCTGATCTGACCCGCAACGACGTGACGAAGATGGAGGCGTCGGGCGGGCCCATCACTCTGGACACAACTTTTGTCGAGAACTACGGGACGATATTCGCCTTCGTGGAATCGCCCCATGAGGCGGGTACGTTCTGGACCGGCTCAGACGACGGGCTCGTCCATCTTTCCCGCGACGGCGGCAAGACCTGGGACGATGTCACACCGCCGGACATTCCTGAGTGGACGCGCATCGACGTGATCGAGGTTTCTCCTCATGACCCGGCGACAGCTTATCTGGCCGGCACCCGCTACAAGCTCGACGATACACGTCCGTTCCTCTACAAGACCGGCGACTACGGCAAGAGCTGGGTGAAAATCACGAATGGCATCGCCGAGAGCGACTTTACCAAGGTCGTCAGGGCCGATCCTGAACAGCCGGGCTTGCTTTACTGCGGCACCGAACTCGGTATTTACGCCTCGCTGGACGACGGCGAATCGTGGCGGTCGTTACGCGGCAATCTGCCGGTGGCGCCGGTTACCGACCTGAAGGTCGAGGGGAGCGAGCTGGTCGCTTCGACGAATGGACGCTCATTCTGGGTCCTTGGAGACCTGACGGCGCTTCGAGAGCTCGCCGTGGAGCCTGCCGAAGCACCCATCCGCCTCTTCACGCCCGCCGCGACCTACCGAGTAGCCGGTGCGTGGAGTAAGTCTCGCAAGCCCAACGTGGGCATGTCATATATGCTCAGGCTGGGTGAGCCGGCCACTTACCGTGAAACGAAAGACCTCAATGGCCGCGAAGTCCGCACCCCGATCGACGCGGGTGCGGATGCTCCCAACGGTGTCGAGGTGACCTACTATCTGAAGGAGGCGCCGGAAAGCGAGGTCAAGCTGACGTTCCTCGATAGTGATGGGAACGAGATCAGGTCGTTCACCTCGGAAGCTCCGGAAAGTGAAGACGACCAGAAGCCGGGCGAAGAAGACCCTCGTGTGCCCTCCGATGCCGGGATGAACCGGTTCCTCTGGGACATGAGGTACCCCGACGGACGGGCGGTCAAAGGGCCTGGTGTGACTTTCAGGGGAGTGACGGGGCCTCTGGCGCCGCCTGGCCGGTACCAGGTACGGCTTACGGCGGGCGACCAATCGGAGATTCGGGCCTTCGACTTATTGAAAGACCCGCGTGTCGGCGCCAGCCAGACCGATTTTCGCCAACAGTTCGACCTGTCGGTCCGCATCCGGGACAAGTCCTCGGAGACCCACGACGTAGTCAACCGCATCAGGCGCATCCGGGAGCAGGTCCAAGGGTGGATCAAGCGCGCCGGGGACACGGAGGCATGGTCGTCGGTGGTCGAGAGCGGCGACCGGCTGAATGAGCGCCTGTCGTCCGTCGAAGAGGACCTGGTTCAGCTCAAGTCTTCGGATGACTACGACAGGATCAGTCAGCCGGCCAAGTTGAGCGCCAAGCTGGCGGAGCTGTCCACGGTGCCGGCTAGTGCGGACAGCGCCCCGACGAAGGCTTCGTATGCCGTTTTCGAGAATGTGTCCCGCGAGGTGGACGAGCAACTCGCGACCCTTCAGAGAATCATCGACGAAGACCTGGCGGCCTTCACCAGCATTGTGCAGGAGCTGGAGGTCCCGCCGGTCGTCCCCGACGCGACCCAGTGACTAGATCTCGCGCCTTCGGCCTGATCACGGCCGCCGACTTCATCGTACGTTCCGGGTACCAGCTTGGAAAGACGCCTGTGCTGCCGGTGTTCGCGATGACGCTCGGCGCCGGTGAGCTCTTCCTCGGGTTCATAGTCTCCGCTTCTACGCTGACCGGGTTGGTGTTGAAGCCGATGGTCGGCATCCTATCCGATCGTTGGGGGCGGCGAATGTGGCTTCTTCTAGGCACGTCGTTCTTCGCCGGAATACCGTTCCTGTACTGGTTGGTACACACCCCTGAGCAGTTGCTCGCTTTGCGGTTGGTGCATGGCCTCGCGACAGCCATATACGGCCCCGTCACGCTCGCATACGTCTCAGAGTTGTCGTCGGACAATCGGGCCGAACGCCTGGGATGGTTTTCGTCGGCCCGTAGCGCGGGGTATGTCATAGGGCCGTTGGCAGGCGGGGTTATGCTGGTTTTCGTGGGACCGGTCGCCGTGTTTACGTTAATCGGTCTGCTGAGCGCGACAGCGTTTGTTCCGGTGGTCCTTCTGCCCGAAACCCGCCGCCCCACCCGGGAGTCCAAGCCGGTCTTGTCCAACGCGGTCACGGCGCTCCGGTCGTGTGGACGATCTTCCGGTGTGTGGCTGGCGGGCGGCTTGAACGCTCAGGTGCTGGTTGGAAAGTACGCGGCCAAAGCATTCCTGCCGATTTATGCCATGGGCCTGGGTCAGAGCCTGGCGCTTGTGGGACTCTTCTTCGCCTTGCAGGAGTCCGTCACGATGTTGGTGAACCCGATTGGGGGACGGCTCAGCGACCGCTTTGGATACGTGCCCGTTACCAGTGGCGGTATGGCTGTGATTGGAGGCGGCCTGCTGATGTTGGCCGCGGCCGAGGACGGAATGTCGCTGATGGTGACGGCCGTCTTGATGGGCGCCGGTCAAGGCCTGGTCTTCCCAGCAGCGGTGGCTCTCGTCTCCTCTCAGGTGGACGAGCGAAACCTGGGACTCGGTATGGGGCTCGTCGGAGCGATGAAGAATGGGGCCAAAGTCGCAGGACCGATAGTCGCGGGGGTGCTGATCGAGACGTTCGGCTACGAGCCTACGTTCCGGCTTCTCGGGCTAGTGGTGCTGATTGGAGCGGCAGTCGTGCTGCTGGCGCAGACATCGCGACCTTCGTTGCCGAAGCGCGCGAGGGGAACGCTGGCAAGCGCTGAAGAGCAGGGTGGCTAACGAAGCGAAGCTCGGTGGACGGTGCGGGCCGGTTCATTCTACGGTCGGCTGTGGCGCGGAGAACGTTACCCAGGCGATGAGGACGGGATGCTAGTGTTCCGGCGCCTCAGTGCCCGCCGCTGTACTGCTCTCGATTGATCTTCCAGACTGCCATGCCCAGAGCGAGAACCCAACCGAGAACTGTCCAGCCCGCAAACATGTTCATGAAGAATATCATTCCCAAGTCGGGCTTACGCCGAACTGCTGCGATGATCGTTGGTATCAAATAGAGGCCAAATATAACCGTCCAGGCTAACAAAGCGGTCAACAACGTTCAGCTCCTTCGATTGGTACGCTCGATTATATAGGTGCTGTGCGGCACTGTCGAGGGGTACGTGGGTGCTAGTCCAGGCCGAGCTGTACCTTGGTCGCTTGCTCGACGCGCTCCATGTCGAGATTCGGGAGCCTACCGGCTGAGTTCGTGAAGAGTGTCTTGCTTGCGGTCGTAACCTGACTGGTCATAGCTTTTTGTTGCCTTCCAGCCAACGTGACAAAGGCTTCGACTGGATACAGTCGCGAGACATTCGTAGTCAAGGGAACGACTTGCACGCGGTTCGGATTCCTGTTGGCCGAGTCGTTACTTACAACTACCGCCGGCCGCACCTTCTCAATCTCTCCCCCGATAGAAGGCCCGAAGCGGACCCCACCATACCTCACCCCGCCTCGACCACGTCCCCTATCGTGGCTGCCGTCCATTCCAGAGCGTTTGATTCTTGAGCCTCATCCTGTGCCATCAACTTGTATCCCTCTTCGATGTCTACGTCTACTACGTGAGGGCGAACCAGGGACTCGATAAACTGGCTGACCTTACGCCGCCCGATTACTGTATGGAGCCCTTCATAGACTCGTTCGTCTAGAATTATGGTCAATTTCTTATGCAAAGACGACCTCAGCCCTATACGTATTCAATACGTATAGTATTCTGGCCTGACGGTTAGGGCAAGCGCGCGCTTCTATTCTTCCGAGCCCGCGCCGTCCTTCGGGCCGAGTGCCACGACAATCGCCAACTCCAAAGCGAACAAGCCCAACGGCAGAAGCACCAAGCCCTCCTGTCCCGGCATCAGGCGTGGCCAAGCCCACCAGGCGGACTGACCCGAAGGTGTCGTGCCCAACCAGAAAGCCAGCACGGCGTAAGCGAAGGGTAGCGACCACGACAGGCGACCGTCGACCAACCGCACGGCCATGAAGGATAGTCCGGCATAGCCGGTGAAGTTGCGAAGCACGTGCCCCGCGACATTGCCAACGGTCCAGGTCGCCCCAAGGACGCCGAGGGCCAGGGCGGAGAATGCCAGCAGCCCTACGAGATGAGTCGCGCGTAGGCGCGCCATGGGGAATCCGTCGGTGCGCTCCATCTCGCCGAAGGGCGTGGTCAGCCCCGCACCGACGACGGTGGCGAAGGCGAGCGGCATGGTGACGAACAGGAGCACCAGGGCGTCGCCGGACCCTATGGCCGAGATGAGGTCACTGTCCTGCATCGCGTCCCGGGCTTGTGCTCTCTACCAATACTGTTGCGTCAAACCGTGATTTGGTTCACGGAACCCTGGGTTCGATCGCGGATCCGTTGACATCAAACGAGCAGGTAAATACCATGCCGTCGCCTGCTATCGCCACACCGCAACGGTAACCGACCTGGAGACGCCATGCCATCCACCGACGAGCTCGCCTTTCTGGACGCCCTGGACCAGGCAAAGCTAGTCCGGAGCAAAGAGATTAAGCCCATCGAGCTTGTCGATGCCGCCATCGAGAGAATCGAGCGGGTCAACCCGGTCCTCAACGCAGTCGTGGCTGAGATGTTTGACAGCGCGCGAGAGATGACCTCGGGCCCCCTCTCGGATGGACCGTTCTCCGGCGTGCCCTTCCTGATGAAGGACTTCCTGGCGGAATATGCCGGAGTGCCTTTCACAGAGAGCTCGCGTTTCCTCAGCGGCTATATCCCAGACCGCGACACCGAGCTTGTGACTCGCTACAAGCAGGCGGGGCTGATTACCGTCGGGAAGACGAACCTGCCCGAGTTTGCTATAGGCGCCACGACGGAGCCCGAGCTCTTCGGCCCGACGCGGAACCCCTGGGACACGGAACGTACTACGGGCGGGTCCAGCGGCGGTGCGGCCGCAGCTGTCGCATCCGGGATGGTGCCAATGGCTCACGGAAACGACGCGGGCGGTTCGATACGCATACCCGCGGCCTGCTGCGGCGTCTTTGGATTGAAGCCGTCGCGAGCACGGAATCCACTCGGCCCCTACTACGGTGAAGCGTTTAGCGGTATCGTCGCGGAGCACGCGTTGACCCGCTCGGTCAGAGATAGCGCCGCACTGCTCGACGCGACAGCAGGGCCAGACCTCGGCGACCCGTACCCGGCGTACCTACAGGAACGACCCTACCTGGACGAGGTGGGAGCTGACCCGGGAAAACTCCGAATCGCGTTTGCGACTCGGTCGCCGCTGGGCGTGGAGTCCGCCCCAGATTGCGTGGCGGCCGTCCGTGACGTGGCGGGCCTCTGCGAAGAACTTGGACACGTCGTCGTTGAAGACGCGCCGACATTCGACGGGGAGGTTTTGTGGCAGTCATTCACCAGGCTTATCGCAGTCGGCACCGCTGCTGGAATCGCCGGCTGGGCCCAACGCCTCGGGAAGAAACCCACCGCTGACCAGATCGAACCGTTCATCTGGGCGCTCATCAAAAAGGGAGGCGAAATCACCGCGCCCGAGTACCTGAACGTCGTACAGGACATGCATCGAATATCCCGCGAAATTGCGCCGTTCTTCGCCGACTACGATTTGTGGCTGACGCCGACCCTCGGCAAGCCGCCCGTGCCATTGGGGACCTTCAGCTTCACGCCGGGCGGCGACCCCTTCGAGCTCAGGCGGCGGCTGTCCGATTTTGCGCCGTACACTTACCTGAGTAACGCTACTGGGCAGCCTTCGATGTCGATGCCGCTCTACTGGAATGAGGACGACCTGCCGATCGGCGTCCACTTCAACGGGCGGCTTGGCGACGAGGCTACTCTATTCCGCATCGCGGCCCAACTCGAATCGGCGCGGCCCTGGGCCGATCGCCGCCCGCCCGTTTCGGCCTGAGCGAAACGGCCCGCCCGAGAAGCCGGTAGTGCCGGGCGCGGTTAATCCCGGTTCAAGAGGCCAGCCAGCGACGCAGGTTCTTGGCAAACAGCCCATCGGCCGTCAGTCGTGACCCCTGGGACCTATGTTGACGCTGTTTCTAACGCCATGTTAGTATTGCTAGGACTAAATTCGTAAAGTTGCACGAAAAGCGACCAATCCCCTGGAGGTGGGCCCTTGACCACAACTAAGCTGATCGAAGTCACCCCTCTGGCCGCCGTTAAACTCGAAGAGACCCTCAGCGAGAAGGGTGAAGAGGGTTCTCTCCTTCGAGTGATGGCGATGCCCGGTCCGAACGGTGGCTTTTCGTATATGCTCGGAGTCGAGAAAGAGGCAAAAGAGGACGACATCGTAATCGACGCGGGCAAATTCCAGGTTCTCGTAGATTCTGAAAGCGCGCCGCTGGTCGAGGGTGCCGAAATCGACTACATGGAAGGGCTGATGCGCAGCGGCTTCGTCATAAGTAACCCGAATCTCCAGGGCCAGGGCCAGGGCGGTTGCGCATGTGGTGGCGGAGGTGGAGGCTGTGGAGGCGGAGGCGGAGGCGGCGGTTGTGGTTGCGGCGGACACTAGCCCATCTAGCTGGAAGCATCAAGCATGCAACTAACGGGACGAGTGACAACTCGTCCCGTTTTTCGTTATAGGCGGCAGGTGGCTCAGTCCGGATGACATTGCGATGATACTGGCCGTTCTCGACCAACTGCAGTCAGATCCATCCTACGCGCTGATCTCCCTCGGCTCCTTCGTGATTGCGCTAACGCTGGCAATCACGGTCCACGAGTTCAGCCATGCCGTCGCCGCCGCGTTGCTGGGAGACCCGACTCCTCGCCGCGATGGCAGAGTCTCGCTCAACCCCGCGGCACACCTCGACCCGGTCGGCTCCGCCATGATTCTCTTCGCCGGCTTCGGCTGGGGCAAGCCCGTCATGGTCGATGCTAGGTACCTTCGTATCGGCGCCCGTCGTGGAATGGCGGCGGTCGCTCTGGCAGGTCCTTTCTCAAACATCGTGACCGCGGTGGCGGCAGCCGTGCCCATCAACGCCGGTCTGGTTGGAGTTGGCTACGTAGGATTCTCTCTATTTGGCGTCGTAACAGACGATCTGACCGCATACCTGATAGGCACGATCGTCTTCTTCAATTTGGTGCTGGCTGCGTTCAACCTTATCCCGCTGGTGCCACTCGACGGATTCAAGGTCGCTCTCGGGTTCCTACCTCGGGACGCCGCGCGGGCCTTCGCCCAGCTCGAGCGTTACGGTTCGGCGCCACTGCTGCTCCTCGTCGCGGTCGAGTACCTCATGCCCGGCGTAGGCTTGATCGGGTTTGTCGTGCGGCCGATTATCAACGGGCTGGCGACTCTCGTACTCGGTGGACAGCTCTGGTTCTAATCTGTTATCTATAGCGAGGTTGGTAGCTATGGAGGCGTAGGAAGAGGTATTGGAACGGATTACGATCATCGGCCTCAGGCCCGTCGGAGTGTCTCTCGGGCTCGCGCTCAAGCGGGCCGGCCTGGCCTCCACCGAGATCGTTGGCACTGACGGGGACCGCAAAGCATTGGACTACGCGTCGAACTCCGACGCTGTAGACGAGACTACCGGCAACCTGCGACGAGCCCTGGACGGGGCGCAGCTTGTCGTGATCGACATGCCGATCGCGCAGACCCGCGAGCTGTTGGAGGCGATCGGCCCGGTGCTGGAGACTGGCTGCGTGGTCGTGGACATTTCTCTCGCTCAGGGTCAGGTCGCGGCGTTGGCCCAGGAGCACCTGCCGGACACCGCTGCGTTTGTCGGAGGACGCCCGCTGCCATGGAAGCCGCTGACTTCGTTGGACGACGCAGGCGAGGACGTTTTCGACGGCACCTTCTTCTGCGTATTGCCGAGCCGGTCCGCGGATGAGAATTCGGTCAAGACGGTAGTGGGGTTGGTGGAGATGCTCGGCGCAACGCCGCTTTTCATGGACGCCGCCGAGCACGATTCCTACAGCGCCGCGGTGTCCTTTCTCCCCACGGTACTATCGTCGGCGCTGGTCAACGCCACCTCGGCCAGTCCGTCGTGGAAGGACATTTCACGGCTCGCCGGCCAGGAGTTCGCCGAGGCCTCTCGACTCGCGTCCGATGACCCGAAGGAGAGCGGTGCAATGGCCGCCGCCCTGGGCGGACCGCTGGTCCACTGGATCGACCGGATGATCGCCGGTCTTGGCGAAGCTCGGAAGCAGCTTGCCGACGCGAACCCGGACATCGAATCCCACTTCGTTCGCGCCTGGGAAGAGCGCGCAAAGTGGGAAGCCGGTGGCGTCGGCGAGACGAAGGGTGTCGATATGCCTTCTGCGGCCCAGACGATGGCCGGCGTTGTATTGAGCAATCGTATGGTCGAGCGCTACCGGCAGATCAGCGAATCGAAGAGGAAGGCGCCGTGGGAGTATCCCGGGCGCCAGGGATACTGACAGGCCGATGTCAACGAAGACTGGCATAAAGGTCCTGCGGGAGCTAGGTGGTGGTCTAGTGATGCGGCGTGCCACGCCCGCTCCGGCGAAGGCAATATCCCAGGTCGTCGTACCCTTCCCGAAGCTGCCATCCATGGCCCGGTCGATCGCGTGAGCAGGATCCTAAGCGTCATGTCTCAAGCCTCACGTTTCAGCCCGAGCGAGGCCTTTCAATGAAGAAACTCGTACGAACAGCCGACCGGCTCGAAGGGACGATCACCCTCCCCGGTGAC
>CAUZJF010000033.1:0-12720 GCA_963579975.1 Dehalococcoidia bacterium | reverse complement strand
AAGACCCGAGGAGAAGATAAGGACGTTTGAACTGTTCGGGAAAAGTTCTCTTGGGCTCATCGACATACGAACAGACAGTCCAATCAGTTGGATTAACGTAGTCAGAACAAAGAGCACAGACAAACACGGTCCAGCACGATACCGGGTGGTCTTTGGAATACCTGATCAAAGTATCTCCATGAATCACAAACAACTGAAACTCAAGACGGTCAGAAAAAAAACGTTCCCACTCTTTGGGAAGGTCATCGATGTTTCCTGGAGAGGCAAAGCACATACCTTACTGTTGGCAAAGACACTTTCCGAGGATGAGGAGATAGACAGAGCCGTGGCAGACTTAGGGGATGTGACGATTTTCACGCATCCCAACCAATTCCAAGGCTGGACGATAGAAATCAATAAGATTTTCTCTCGGCATCCACCCGCTGAAACGATTGATCGATGGGAAGCCCTCAAAAAAATTGCTAATTATCTTCTTTCGTCACCACGTGATTAGGCACAATGGGGGATTAGGTACAACTGGGGCCGTTGACATATATCCCCCACCTACCTCACAACAGCCTTATAAGCCTTAATAGCATCCTCGCTATTTACATGTTCAGCATAGATACGAGTCATCGTCAGACTGCTATGCCCCAACAGGCTCTGCACATGAACCAGGTTCATCCCATTACGGACTGACTCTGTAGCAAATGTCCTACGGAATGAATGGGCATTGCACTTGATACCAGTTTTATCTCCCAGTTCTTTCAGTAGATTGGTAATCACCCATACATTTGGGATGAGGGTCTGATTGCCCTTCAGTTCCATTTCATCAAGGTACTCAGCCATATATGTAGCTGTCGTTGTCACATAACAGACAAACCGCTGTTTCGCCCCTTTACCCCACACGATGATTATCCGGTCAGCTAGGTTGATGTCAGACAGCTTGATGTTAGCTAGTTCCATTCGTCTCAAGCCAGTATCGGCAAGCAAAGAGACTATCAATCTCTCACGTGAAGAGTTGCAAGCTTCAATCAATGTAGGTATAGCATCCAGTGGGACTGCATGCCGTATTGGTTTAGGCACTTTGGGTGCCTTCATATCTGACGTAGGAGCTTTTCCGATATATCCGTTTGATTCAAGCCAGATATAGAAAGCACGTATCGCCCTGAAGTAGGCGTGTCGGCCTCCCGCACTACACCGTTGTGAACTGAGGAAACGAGTGATTTGGAGCGGGGTGGCTGCTAGGGCAGGGAAGTCTGACTTATTGATATACCTAGTCAGATATCCTCGATAAAACTTGATTGTGTTAGGACTTAGACCCTGATATTCTTTCTCTGCCAGAAAACTGTTTACAAGTTCATGAGGCTTATTTAGATACGGACGGGCGGACTTCAAATCCGTTGGCCCCGGCCCTTCTGTCGGGGCGGTGGGTTCGACTCCCTCGCGCTCCCGCCACCGGTATACAGGCCACAAAACGTCGTTCGTAGGGGAACCGCATGCCCCTACCCAGGACAGCCAGATATTGGTTCAATAACGCCTTGCGAATAGGAGGAGACTTACATGCCCACAGAACTAGAGATGATCGAGGAGCTGAAGAACTACGACACGCCGTCCATAACCAACGTAGTCGCTACCTATCCCGACAACCCGCTGTGCCTGGGCCTCTACAACCCTTGGACCGAGAACTGGTACACCGACCAGTCCATACACTGCATGTTCCCTGAGCTCGGCCGGACGGTGGGCTACGCGGTTACCTGCGTGTTCGGGATTCCGGACCCCGGCTACTCGCGGCTCACGTTCATGGACGTGATCGACGCTCTCGACGCGTCCCAGAAGCCCACCGTACTGGTACTCCAGCAAAAGTTCCCCAAGAGGTTGGCCGCGAAGGTGGGGCTGGCCGGCGGAAACATGAACGCCGCCATGAAGGCGGTGGGCTGTGTCGGCGTAGTCTCCAACGGCCCGTCTCGGGACATGGACGAGATACGCCCCACAGGCGTCCAGTACATGCTGAGCGGGGTCACCGCCGGGCACGGCGCAATGGCCGTCCACGCCGTGAACGTGCCGGTGAGCGTCGGGGGCATGGACGTGTCGCCCGGAGAGGTCATACACATGGACGAGAACGGCGCGTGCAAGTTCCCGTCGGACAAGATCGAACCCGTCCTCACCAACGTCAAGGCGCTGCTGAAAGAGGAAGAGGACAGGATCAACCTGCTGCGCGCCGCCCGGACCGCCGCGGAGGTCCGGGCGGCCTTCGCCGGCGAGTCGTACGCCCGAGAAGAGCCAAAAGGGTCGTAGCGCCTGCATCCGGCCCAGAAAGTGCCGGTGAGTCCCCTGCTCTACAGAGCCTGCCGCTATTTCGCAGCCCAATTTCTGAAAACGTGGGGTGAAGCGGCGGGTAGGCACATGACACCGGTAGCCCCTGGACGCCTACACGGTTGGGCGTAGATGGAAACGGTGTGAAAGACGGGGAAGCGCCTAGACGGACTTCACATCCGTTGTCACCGGCTCTTCGGTCTGGGCAGTGGTTGCGATAGCTGCCGTTGGTCAGCGGAAACACGTCGGCAAAGCAGTTCTCGCATCTGAATCCGGTGTTCTTCATTCCTCTGCTCACGCCCTGAACTCCTGATCTGGATTTCAGATCAAGGAGTCAGGATTCCGTTTCCTCTTCCTACGTTCCCAGGCTTGGCTCAGGTAGTGACAAATTCGCCGCCGTTCCTTTGGGGTCAGCGACTACTTTCAGTTCCGGCTTCATCAGGGTATGTTCCATCCCTGAATTCAAACCTCGGCCGTTTTTTGTAGATTTATGGCGGCCACTGTAAGGCGCTAAAACCCGCCTTCCACCGGTATGTGTACACTCAGCCTCACTGGCTTTGGCGTCGTCCCCTGTCAAGCGAGAGCAGGATGTCTAAGGCCTCGTTGCTTCAAAGGCTGCCTCCTTTCCTCTGGGATTCCTGTATCGATAGTCCTCGTGCGTCCCGCAGCATACGACCTCGCGCCAAACCGGCCTACAAGGCTCGTTCGAATACGCCGGCGAACAACCCGTCTTCGTTACACTCTATCGGGACAGAACGCTGGACCGCGGCCTTGTCGATGCTGCCGTAGATGTGCGGGAACTTCTCGCCTTTCCCATCCAGGTTCTCGTATGTCGTCTTCGCGTCGAGCAGGGTAGGGTCGATCTCGAGCAGCAGTAAGTCTCGCCTGTTCCTGAAGTGGAGGTCCGCCACCCCTTCCAGCTGGCGGACCTCCGCGCAGTGGACGAAGCCCTCTCCGGCGTACCGCTCCGGGACGTATTGGTCGTCCTGCGCGTGTGCATCCCATTCCTTGGCCTCGGCGATATGGTAGATCATGCCCCTTTCCCTTCTGGCGGCCCCGTATACTGCCACCTGGTCTGACACCCTGTTTTGTGATCGGGCAATCTCTGAAAGCGGCGCGAATTCGGTTCGCCAAAGCATCTCCGTCAACCAATAGTACACGGGGTGCGACGAAGCGTCTGGAGCCTATCGGCTCGCCGGGATAGCGGGGTAGGAACTGAACGTGAAGATGATTGATCGACCCGTCGCACATGGTTACCATGTAGACCTTCTTCGCTCCGAGAGCCTGCTTGATCGCGTTCACGACGCGGACGCAAAAACGAAAGAGGGCCGACGCTTCCTTCGGAGCAAGCTCGGACATATCCTCGCGATGCGGCTTGAAGACGACAATCGTATGGCCGAACGCCCTTGGGTACGAATCGAGCACGACCAAAAAATCCTCGTTCTCGTAGACATTGTGCTGTTGCTCGAAGACTTCGCCGGTTTCCATATCCCGGCATTGGTAGCAAACGCCTTGCTCGCGCAACGCCATCATCCGTCCCAGGACTGTTTCTCTCGCCTGTTGCCAGTCGGAGGCATACCCAAACACGTCGTCCACGTCCTCCAGCCGGAAGGGCCGAAGGAGGAGGCGTTCCGTTCTTAGCTCAGTCGGCACGTTGTAGTTCGTCCTCCAAGTTCAGCTGGCTTGGACTCTTCCACAACGAAAAAGAGCCTCCCGGTCGGGGAGGCTCTTTTAGAAACGAACTGTGTTTGGTCCGGCGGTTAGGTGCTCCCCGACGACATATGTCCGTGACCGGACGGCGCGGCATAAATGAGAGTAAGGCTATTCGGAGTACCTACCACTGCACTAATCCTCTTTCGCCTGCCAGCATGATCACAGCTTGTGATCCCAGATCTCTGTTTTGATGGTCGATTGGTGCCGAGGATGAGACTCGAACTCATACAGCCTTGCGGCCACAGCGCCCTCAACGCTGCGTGTCTACCAATTCCACCACCTCGGCACTGACGAGGCGCTAGCGTAAGCGGCCTACGTTGGACATTATAATCAGGGCCCGCCTGCACTGTCCACACGAACGCCACACTCGTTGTAGCAAGTCGGCCTATCGCCTAGAATACGCTGTCAGAAACATACCGAGGTGGACTAATGCCCGAATCCCCATACGTCGGCGACGAGACTCTGGCGGCGCTGAAGGCGCTGTCGACGCAAACCCTGGTCGACGCCATGTGGCGCAAGGGCTGGCCTCAGGGGTACATAGAATCCGCGCGTCCGATTCAGCCGGGGCAACGGATGTCCGGGCGCGCCGTGACGCTCCGGATGGTCCCCGAGCGCCCCGATCTGATGGAGGACAAGCCGAAGGGCGATCGGTCCGTCGAGTACGTCGCGATGGAGCTGTGCGGCCCGGGTGAGGTGCTGGTCATCGACGCGATGGGCTGGACCTACGCCTCGGTCGGCGGCGACATCAAGTTCTTTCGACTCTACCAGCACAAGGCCGCGGGCCTGGTAACAGACGGAGGAGCGAGGGACAGCGTGGCCCTCAAGAAGTACGGGGTTCCGGTCTACGCCGCGAGCACGACTGCGAAGCAGGGCGCGGCCGAGTTTCTGCCCTGGCAGGTTAACGACGCCATCCAGTGCGGCGGTGTACTGGTCCGGCCCGGTGATGCCGTGGTGGGGGACGACGACGGGGTCGTCGTGGTGCCTGCCAGCATAGCCGAGGAGGTGGTGCGCACCGCCGAAGAGCGCGAAGAGGTCGAGGAAGTCGTCAAGACCCAGCTCGCCGAGGAAGGGTGCTCGCCGGGCAAGTACTATCCCTTCAACGAAAACACGTGGAAGCTCTTCGAGGAGAAGACCGGCAAGAAGCCGCCCGAAAGCTATCCGACGCGTCCGGGCAAGTCCTAGTTACCTGATTTCGCATTGTCGCGTCTTCAAATCCGTTCGTGGTGAGCCTGTCGAACCACGAGGTCCAGCCTTTCGACAAGCTCAGGGCGAACGGGAGGAAGTCTACGCGGATTTACGAAAGCAAGTCCTAGACCGGGGCTCCCTCGATAATCGCGGAATCGCTCTTGGTCTTGATGACACATGTTAGCTCGAAGCCCGCGGTTTCGTAGAGAGCCGCATACTCGGTCCGTGGCCGCTCGCGGCCACCGGGCAATACCATCATCATGATGTCGCCGCGCTTCACCCGAGACGGCTCGTTGCCCGGCTCGAGCAGTCGCTCGACGAGCAGCACGCGCCCGTCGTTTGTAACGGCCCAGCGGCAGCTCTGAAGAATCGTCGTGGCCCGCTCGTCGTCCTAGTCGTGGATGATCCACTTCAGGACGTAGGCGTCGCCCCCTGAAGGGACCGACTCGAAGAAGTCGGCTGCTCGCACCTCGCACCGGTCCGCGACGCCTTCGGACTCGATGACGCCCTGGGCCTCGGCGACCACATGAGGAAGGTCGACCAGAACACCGCGCAGGTGCGGGTTCGCCTTGAGTATCGACGCGATGATCATACCGCGCCCTCCCGCGACGTCGACTACCGTTGACACGCCTGAGAAGTCGTAGGCCGCGATCCGTTCAGAGGCGAGGGCGACGCTGCCGTTAGTCATGACGTCGTCGAAGACCTGGGCCGCGTCCGTAGACGTGGTCGAATGCGGTCTCGCCGGTGCGGACGCTGTGGAGGAGCTCGCCCCACGGACGCCACATCCATTCGGCGCCCGCCATCAATGCCCATGGCCGGGCCGACCCCGACACGTCGGTCCTAAGCGCCTGCGCCGTGGGAGTTTGCTCGACCTGTCCATCCTCCGTCAGTGCGAAGATACCCAGACTTGCCAGGGCCATCAGGACCCGGCGGAGCGAGTCGGGGTGAGCGCCGACCGCAGCGGCCAGATTGTCGACGGCGCGTGGTCCGTCTTTGAGCTCGTCTGCGATACCGAGCCTGGCCGCAACGTAGATGAGCTGGGTCGCCTCGAAGCCCCGCGCCAGCTCGGTTACACGGCGCGCGGTCTCGGCAATGTCCGGTCGGTCGTTTGGCACGGTCATGGCTGGGTCAGTCGAGGGGGGATCCGCCGCTGACGTTGATGGCCTGTCCGGTGATATTCTTCGAGTAGTCAGAAGCAAGGAACGGTCGCCAGATAGCCGACGTCCTCAGGTGTCTGCTCTCTCCCCAAAGGAACGCGCTCCTTGACCGCTCGTTCGAAGGCCTCTCGTCCTCTCAGGCCGCGGTACTTCTCATCGACCGATGTCCAGTGGTCCGCGATGCGCTCCCACATGGGTGTCCACAGCAGTCCGGGGCAGATGGCGTTCACGTTGACACTGAACGACGCCCGCACGATGGCCATCGTGCGGGTCAGGTTAATGACAGCCGCCTTCGACGCGCCGTAGGAAAGGCTGGTCTGCGTCCCAAATCTTCCGGCTACGGATGAGATGTTAACGATCTTGCCGTACCGCCGGTCTTTCATGTGCGCTGCCACTGCCCGGCTGACCCTCGCGACACCCTTAACGTTTACAGCGTAGACCTGGTGCCAGTCTTCGTCGTCCAGCTCTTCGCGCTGCTCCCATCCCGGCGCACCCACGACTCCAGCGTTGTTGACAAGGATGTCGATCGTGCCGAATTGTTCGATAACCTGGGCGACGGCGCCTTCTACGGACGCCTGATCGGTCACGTCGACCGCCATCGCCAACGACTTTCGACCGAGTTCGGCCACCTCGGCTGCGACGCTGCGGGCGTTTTCGTTGCCGATGTCGGCGACGGCCACGTCGACGCCGTCCTCAGCGAGGGCCATCACGATGCCACGACCGCCGCTTGTGACGAGTGCTACCTTGCCGGGTACGTCCATGTGTCGCACTACCTTGACCGAACAGACGGGCGCATGCGATGCGCCCCTACAAGGAACGCCGCACCCAGCGAATCCTATCCGGACCACTAACCGACAGAGGCCGTGCTAGTCGACCGTGGTCGTCGTCTCGGCCAGGGCGAAGACGCAGGAGCTACCGAGCATGCCGATGGCCCTCCGCCAGATGTCCAAGACGTATGGCTTCCCGCCGATTGTTTTGCCGTTGTGGGTGATGATCGCGCCGTCTGTAAAGAAAAGTAGGGAACCGGTCACAGCTTTGCCTTCGAACACCGGCCCCGTGCCCTCCAGAATCAGGTGCGGATGCAGGTCGGTCCAGGTGGATACGATCTTGCCGAGTTCAGATGCAACGGTCCACTTTGGGAAGCTCCTGATGTCGCCGTCCGGGACGACCCGGCCATCTCCTATTGGAAGCTCCCGATCGGGGACTTGGCCATGTAGGGCCTGCGGGAGCGGGCCATTTCGTGAAGATGGTCCGCAACGGGATCGAATACGGGATGATGCAGGCCTACGCCGAGGGGTTCGAGCTGATGGAGGCGAAGCGAGAGTTCGGGTTCGACCTCCAAGAGATTGCCGAGATCTGGCGGTGGGGGAGTGTCGTTCGCTCGTGGCTACTGGACTTGACTGCGGAGGCCCTGAAGGAAAACCCGGGGCTCGAGTCGCTAGAGGCTTACGTCGAGGACTCGGGGGAGGGTCGCTGGACGGTGGAGGAGTCGATCTATCTGGCGGTCCCGATGCCCGCAATCGCGCTCTCGCTCCAGGCCCGCTTCCGGTCGCGACAGGAGCAGCCCTTTGGAGCGAAGCTGTTAGCGGCGATGCGGAACCAGTTCGTAGGCCACGCCGTCAAGCAGGCGAAGCAATAGACCGAGAGTCGCCTCCACGGTCGATGTCGATTGCTCAGGCCACTACGAAAGTGGCGCCGTAGGCTGCAACAGAGGCGTGAGTTCCGTCTCAGTGTCCGGCGCGTCCACGACACCGGCGATAATGTGGGCTGCTTCATCTATCGAAAGCCGCTCGACATTGACGACAAGGTCGTACCGGTCCTTATCAAGCAGGTCGAAACCAAGCAAGTTCTTGAAGACGGACTCGAGCTCTCGGTCCGCCTGCGCCATCCACTTTGCTGCCTCTTCTTCGTCAAGCCCCTGCTCGATAGCCAGGCGTCGACTGCGCCCCTCACGGGAACCCGACACAAACACGTTCACGGATTTCGCGCTGGCCGGAATGAACAGATGGCTGGCGTGAGCATGGAGAACCACGTCGCCTTCCGCGACGAACTTCCTAATGGCGCTGCCGAGGACCTCGACGTACTGTTTCTTCGAGATGCGGTCTTCGAGGGCGTAGCAGTCCTCGCTCAAGGCGTCCGTGGAAACCCAGTGGTAGCCGCTGTCGTAGGCGCCCGACCACTCAGCCGAGACGGACATCGCCTTCAACCAGCGGAACCAGAATGATCGGTGGCTGCTCTCGAAGGCCTGGAGTTCGCCGGGGGTGCAGCGAAGGCGTTGGCAGACGCGTTCGCCGATCTCGTCATCCACGAACCTGCGACCTGTTAGCTGCGCCACTCGGCGACCGATCGCGCCGGAGCCGCTTCCCTGCAGACCGTGAATGGTCAGCACCGGGGCCGTTCGCGGATCTCTGAATCTGCCGCCGCGCTTGGCGTACGACCTGGCGTGAATCGCAAGAATAGAGGCCTTGAGGGAAGAGCCGTCGGACCGTTTGCAGAGCTCCCGCGTTTCCTGGTGAACGAAACCGAGCTTCTCGAAGAGCCCCAGGGCCGGCGCATTGTCCTCGGGGACATTGACCCAGGCGCGTTCAACACGAAACTCGCCGAAGATCTTGTCGAGCATCACGAGTACCGTCGTCGTACCATATCCATGGTGCCAGTTGTCCTTGCGACCGATCAACAGCGACAGCTCGGCACCACCTTCTCCGTCCAGCACCAATTGACATTCGCCGATGTGCTCATCAATGGGCGTGGATATCGAATAAATGAACCTGTGGGGATCGCGAAAGACGCGGTCCCACTCGGCCTCGGAGGACTCGAGGGTGTGGAGGGGATCGTAGCCCCTGTGGATGGGCTCGCCACAGCCGTAGTGGCCGAACCACCTGGACGATAGTTCTTTGTCTTCGAGCCACCAGGCGACACGGTCAACGTCCTCACGGGAGACGTTTCGGAGTTCTATTTCTGGGAGCATGGCTTGTCTCCGTTACCTTCAGCGAGTTCGTGTTCCTGATTCTTGCGCTCAAGCGCACTATGCTCGCTGGCAAAATACCTAACCCCCACGGTTTTGTCAAGATCAGGCACTTGGAGTAGCCCATTTCGTAAGACGAATCGCTGGAAACAACGCATTACATTTCATGCGCCGGGTATTATGAAATTTCTTTCGTAAGTTGCTGTTCACATTTGTGGGACACATTGTGGCGAGTCGTAGCCGGATTTTTTCCAGACTGGTCCGTTCTGTTCCAAAGTGTTCCATGGGAACCTCACCCCATGTCATCTTCGCGGGCGCTCTCCAATTCCTCGCGAACCTGTGGGGCGTTCAGCCACCGACGAAGGGTGACGCGGTGGACGTTGGCTCGCCGGGCGGCCTCAGACACCAAGGGACGAGACCAGGTAGGCAGGACGGCGAGCTGCTTCTCGGACAGTTTGTTCGATTCCGACCGCGGGTCGTTTCCATTTGTGCAAGTCCTCCTTGGGGTAGTGGTGCTCGGTGCGAAATCTACTCTGTCGCAAACCGTCGCAAACTGTCGTATCCATATCTGAGGGGTTCCGACACCTGGGCAGGGATGCGACAGGCATGGGAGGGGGAGATGCTTACAAGGTGCCGGGTACGGTGTACGGGTAGTCGATTTCGACGGTCGTCTGGTGCATTGTTGCTCTCCTCGTGCTGTGTCGGTGGGCCAGAAAATCGAGAGACAGACCTGTGCGGTCCGTCTCTCGATGAGGGCATAGTACGTACGTTCTGGTACTGTCATGGAAGGCGCATGACCTCTCTCTGTCGCGGGTGCGGTCCCCAGCGCCGCCACCTAAGGCAGTCGCGATTGTGTGTCGGCCAGCCGGCGGGCGCATGCAATGCGCCCCTACGAGTCTAGGTGGCCGTTACGCTGCTCTTGACTGGTCCTCGCCGTCGGTTGGTGCCTGTGGCAACTTACCCTCGCGCTCGGCGAAAAAGGGCTCGGGCGTGTTTGGCAGTAGGGTGTCGATGGACGACTGCAGGGGACGAGTAATCAGCCGGGCGGAGCGGTTTTTGGTCAGATAGCTCCAGCCCCACTGGACGAAGACGGTCAGGCGATTCTGGAAGTCGACGAGCTTCATAAGGTGGATGAACAGCCAGGTACACCAGGCGAGACGGCCGGAGAAGCGGTCATCGGCAGCGTGCCGAGGTCGCGGAACCTGAAGGGCGTCGTCCTCTTACCGGCCAGGCGCCGTCGGATCGTTTTCCCCACATACCGCCCCTCGGCGATGGCGACGTCCGCAGTGCCACGTAGTGGGGTGCCGGTGTGGTGGGAGTAGCTGGCGAGGTCGCCGGCAACGAATATCTCGGGATGGCCTGGTACGGTCAGGTCAGGTCCCACGAGAAGGCGTCCGGGCCGGTCGGTCTCTGCGCCGCTTGCGACGGCGAGCGTCTTGCCGAGCGGTGACGCCTGAACCCCGGCCGCCCACACGATGGTCCGCGCCGGTATCAGCTCCGGCCCGTTGTTCGTGGCGATTCGGACCAACTCGGCATCCGCGTTTTCGACGAGAGCGCGAGTGCGGACCTCGACACCTAATCTCGACAGGGCCGCGGAGGCCTTGCAGGCCAGCTTCACCGTGAAGGTCGGCAACACACGCTCGCCGCCTTCGAGGAGCATTACCCGAGCGTCCCTCGAGTCGAAGGAGCGGAAGTTTCCCTTGAGGGTATTACGCGCCATCTCACCAATTGCGCCGGCCATCTCGACTCCAGTTGGGCCTCCACCGACGACAACGAAGGTGAGCAATGCGCGACGTTCATCTGCACCGGTGGCGCGCTCGGCGGCCTCAAAAACGAATAGAACGCGCCGCCTGACCTCGATGGCGTCCTCGAGGGTCTTCAGTCCCGGCGCGGCCGGGCCCCAATGGTCGTTGCCGAAATAACTGTGACGAGAACCGGACGCGATCACTAGGGTGTCGTAGGGCACACGTCCGCCGTCAACCAAGACCACGAAACGGCCCCTTAGATCGACCAATTCCACCTCACCCAGGATGACCCTCGCGTTGGCCTGGCCCTTCAACAAAGCTCGTATCGGTGCGGCGATATCGGCGGGGGAGAGGCCGCCGGTAGCAACCTGGTATAAAAGGGGTTGGAAGAGGTGATGGTTGCGCCTGTCGATCACCGTGACCTCTAACGGCGCTTTTTTCAGCTGCTTCGCGGCGTTCAGTCCGGCGAATCCGCCTCCGACGATGACGACCCTGTGGCACTTGTTCATCTAGACAACCGATTGTGAAATATTTCACTAGTTACGCATACACCCGGCGACGACCGGTTTGGAATCAGCAAGGTTGGTGATACGCAACTCATACCAAAGTATGAGGCGTGTTCCGCAGAAAAGGGCATTGACGGTTTCGGGGCAAGAACGGTATTCTAGTAATTGCAAGTGTTTGCAGGAGCGACTAATGGCCACACACGACACGACCATGCAAGCGCTGAAAGAGTCCGGGCTTAGACTCACCCCTCAGCGAATCATGGTTCTCACCGCAGTCAGGCAGGCGAAAGGCCATGTGAGTGCCGCGGAGATACTGGAAGAGGTAAAAGAGTCCTACCCTTATATAGACGCCTCGACAGTATATCGGACTCTCGGGGTGCTCAAGGAAATGCGTCTCATTTCGGAGACGGATATGGGCAGGGGAGAGTCCAAGTACGAGTGGATCGAGCAGGAGCGCCACCACCATCTGATTTGCCGCAACTGCGACCGGGTGACTCTGCTGGACCACAAGTTCCTGGAGAACCTGGGGACTGAAATCCTTGACGACTATGGGTTCAAGGCCGACATCGATCACTTCGCGATATTCGGACTGTGCAGCGACTGTGTTAACTAGCTGGCGGCGGAAGTCGTCGGGAGGGCGTGAGGTATGGAGATAGATTCCGGCGTACTGTCGGCCCTCGGCCTAGGCTTCCTGCTCGGTCTGAAGCACGCTACCGACGCCGACCACGTGGTCGCTGTCTCGACGATTGCCGGGGAGTCCAAGAATGCATGGCGGGGCATCTGGGTTGGAGCGTCATGGGGCCTCGGCCATTCGACGCCGCTCGTGGTGTTGGGGACGATCATCCTGGTTTTCAAAGAGGTCGTGCTGGGCCGCTACGAGAAAGTGGCGCCCGTGTTCGAGTTCGGCGTCGGCATCATGCTGGTGTTCCTAGGGGTGCAAGTGTTCTGGAACCTTCGTCGCGGCAGGCTTCACTTTCACGAACATGCTCACGATCAAGGTCCGCACGTCCACATTCACGGGACTCACGATGAGGCCGCCGATCCCGGTATCGAAAGGCCCCACGGGTTCTTTCACTTCGGCAGGCCCTTCTTCCGGTTCAAGTCCTACACGATCGGGGTAGTGCACGGACTGGCAGGCAGCGCGGCGGTCATGC
>CAUZJF010000032.1:0-12813 GCA_963579975.1 Dehalococcoidia bacterium | reverse complement strand
CTACTGCCGACGCATCAGATATAGCCAGTGGGTTGAAGCCAGTCAGTCCATGCCGCACGTATTCCCACGTGGCACCAGCTACCCCAGGGGCTAGGACTTCATTGGGTCGTGCGGCTCTGGCTAGTGAGTTAGCGTCGGCGAACCTCCGCTCGACACCAAAGATCACGATGATCACTATTGCTACCGCGCTCAGGGCGCTCCGCCGGAAGCGCCCGTCCATCACAAACAGCACCGCGAAAGCAAGACCAACCATGAGTACCCCCCTCATGCCCGTCGATATGATTACGGACGTGCCGATCAATGCGATGTCGAAGACCCCCAGATAGCGTCCCTTCAGATTTTTCTGAGCTTGTCCCAGGTAGAAAACGGAGAACCCGAGCCAGATACCGAACCATCCTGGCTCGACAAATAATCCACTAGCCCGAGACAGCTCTTCCGCCTCGGGCGAGAAAAGGCCCAGTTGAATCGGATAGGCCCAATCCACAAGTACGAGCACACATTGAACGCGCACGACCCACATCGTGGCCCGAGCGAATCGCTCATTCCCAACCCTCGTGATCAGGGGTGGCAACAGAAGCACCATGAAGACCAACGCGATAACGCGCACATAGTTGATCGCGAAGTTCGTTGTGTCGAAGGCGCTATCGAGCAAGACGTTGATCGCACCACCGAAGAGCACCGCGACCGCGAGAAGCCCCGCGGCGTAGCTGGTCGGATTTAGTGCGAGGCGTCCGACACGTGCAGCGGCGTATAACAATGTTGCCCCGATGGCGATATCAGATCCCGCCAACGTAAAGGGGATGTAGCTATCCCACGGGTACGAGACTGAGAAAAGAGATACGCCGAAAACGGTAAGGACGGCCAAGAGCATGGGATCTCGCCGCTATCGTACAGCCGGGGTCACCGAGGGACCCACTTCGTTGGGTTCAGCGACCGACACTCCGTTCAACCCCACTGGCAGCAAAACAAGCACCGTTCTCATGTTGTGGTTCTCCAAGGAGATCGGTCTAGCCCCTTCTAGCTCAACCTTGTTAGCTGACCGCAAATCTTGATACTGGATCTAGGGCGGGAAGTTGGGTAGCAAATCCCTCGGGAACTTTGAAGATCGGCTTGAGTCTGTCTCCCTCTCCGACAAAGGTACTCGTGTACATGATTCTTCGGTTCCCGGTCGAAAATCCCCCTTTGTGAAGACCAAGCGTGTTACAGAAAATCAACGTACCGGCTCTGCCTGTGCAGGCTCTGAGCTCGTCCTCAGGAACAACCCGCTCAACTAAACCGTCCGGCGGATAACAACCGTGCCTTCCAAACTGGATTTGTCCAATTTCTCTTGCATTGCGTCCACCCGGCTGTGTTCCAACACCATACATGAAAGGCCCGCTATTCTCGTCGACATCCGATAGATAGACAAAGGATTTCAGGATCTTCTTCATTCCAGGATCACGGTGCCATCGCTGCGAACCAGACGGCGGCGTAGACGCGTCAATCACGTTCGAAATGGCAAGCTCAAAGTAGATTAACTTTGTACACATGTTCATGTACTGATTCACAATGTCCAGGACCCTGCGATTCAATGAAAACTTGATAAATGGGTTTTCGAGCTGAATCGTCGACCCTGCTCTATAGATATACTCAAGGAACGGCTTGACCTTGTCTTCACGCACCTTCGACTCATGCTTGCGCCGATCGAATTCTTCGAGCAAGCCTGCAAACACATCTTCACCAGGAAATAGTTCGTCGAGGTGCACAAACGCGATCCCGTCCTTATTCAGAGATTTCACCACCCTCTGTTGAACTTCGTCCAGCTCGTGAGCGGTCTCCTTGTACAGGGCTATACCGTCCCTATTCATAAACTCCCAGACCAGTGGCCTCGTCCGCATAAAGCCAGTAGTCCAACCAGCCATATTACGTGATTGTGCAATCGTACGAGATGCCCAACCTACAACATTCCGGTTATTTTTTTCCGATGGGTTCACGTATTATCTTCTACTCTTTTTGACGTGTCATTCTGACATTCCCTTCAATCACCGCATCCATCAACCGATGGTTAAAGTGGTTTCGTTATATACCCCCTAACCTCGCTAAGATCGCAGGGGGCTCCAACCCCTGCAGAAGAGTGATTAGGACTCCTGTTGGCGCTTCATGAGAAGCTCTACCAGAAGAAAGTCCAGCTCATGGTCGATGTCCACCGAGCGGTCTCGAGGCATGACACTGCCACCCCAACGTCCGTCGTGGAGATGGACGACCGACATCAAGCTACTCCGCCGTACCGCGAAGACCGCCGGCGTGAAGTTATAGACGGGAGGGGCGTCCTGCCTGCGTACTACCGGCGTGGTCGGCTGTTTCACGAGCCGCAACCGATCGTTTTCGAATTCGACCATGTTGAAATACGGATTTCGATCTGACTCACTCAGGGTGATGGCTCCGTCCAGCTCAGGGTCCTTGACCAAGACATCCACGCAGGCAGCTATGTCCTCCGGGACTCGCAGCGGCACACCGACGTCCAAGTCCACCACTATTTCGGGATAGAAGTCTTCGTTCTCCTCGACGAATAAGGTGGCATGGCGAATGCTGTCTATCTTGGCCGCGGAGTCGCTTGCGTACGCCGGCGGCCTTCGGAAAGGAACAGGCATACCGCACGATTCCGCTGCCGCGGCGATCTGGTCGTTGTCTGTCGAAATCACGATGTGTCCCACTTGAGGACAAGCGCGAGCGCACTCGATGGTGTGCACCAATAGCGGTTTGCCCAGCAACGGGCGAATATTTTTCCCCGCTAGCCCCTTCGATCCGCCCCTGGCACAGATCGTGGCCAGGACCTTAGGCTTTTGCATCTTCGCGCGCGGCGAGAGCGATCTTCAGGACCTCGGCCCCTTCTCCAACATCGACGACTGGAGTGTCACGACCCTCCAAACAGTCCAAAAAGTGCTTCATCTCGGCCAGGTACATGTCGTTGCGCTCGAACCCTTCTTGGCGGAACGTCTGCCATTCCGAGTCTTTAACTTCGAACAACCGGACCTCGCCCGCCGAGTCATCCCAAACGATCGTGCCCTCGTCGCCAATGATCTGGCAGCCGCGAGTTGGAACACGCTGGACGTAATCCACGTGCACGCTCCCGATAGCTCCCCCCTCGAAGTCCAGGAGGATCTCCGCCACATCTTCGGTATCGATCTCCAGGCGGCTCACGTGACCGGCGAAACAGGCGACGCGGCGCACGTTTCCTCCGAGCCACCGCACGTAGTCGATCTCATGGATCAAATCTGTGATCACGCCACCCCCTAGATCGCGACGTGCGCTGTAGCCCTTACGGTAGTCCTCCCAGGGATGCCAATCGGGTAAGTACTGGCCCACCTGCACCCTCAGCGAAACAACCCGCCCGATACGCCCCTCGTCGAGCAGCGACTTCACCATCTGAAGCCCAGGCTGGTACCGCAGATTATACCCCATGAGGCTCACCAGATTCTTTTCCTTCACCAGCGAAACCAACTCGGCAACGCCGTCCATCGAGTGAGAGAGAGGCTTCTCGATGAACAGATGGCAGCCAGCCCGGGCTAGCGGTAATGCAACGTTCAGGAGGTGGCTAGGAGGACTGCATACCAGAGCTGCTACCGGACCTCGAGCGAGCGCCTCGTCGAGATCAGAGGTTTCGGTGATCCAATCCCCTTGGAACTCCGGCGGCAGGGGCTCACCCCCCACTCGATAAGCGACCACCTCTATGGGCGCCAGCATGCGCAGGTTACGGACGTGCCGTTGACCGATGGAGCCGAAGCCGGCCACCAGTATTCTCACGGGAGCTCCCTCGTCGCGCTTCATGATGCCGTCCAAAGCTAGCGGAGTCGCCGAGCCATCTCGGAGTAGGGTGTGGGGTCAAAGACGGCCTCGACGAAGAGCGGCGCCTCTCTGGGCCACGACCGGACGACGCCCTCAAAGGCGTCCGTCGATACGACTTGATGCGATTCGCATCCCATTCGTGCAATGGCCTGCCACCACGACGGTTCCGGCACAGTTACCGCGCGGCGGCTGCGGGTCGACGACGTAGGCACACAAGCCACGCTACCGTAGAGCCCGTCGGACATGAGAATGAAGCAAACAGGCAGTTTCTGTTCAATCGCCAGTTTGATATCGGACGGATACATGGCCATGCCGCCATCGCCGGTCACACAGAACGTCGGTCGACGCTCCTGGCAGATCGCCATGCCCAGCGCCAAGGGAATTGCCGTCCCCATGTACCTACCATTGCTCGCCGCCAGAAAGCGACGCGTCGATGTCGCGTCCCACAGGTGTTCGCCAATCGTGCAAAAGGATCCGGTGTCCAGCGTGAACGAATACGGATAATCGAGGCCGTTGAGCACTGCAAAACACGCGGCGGGAAGCCAACTTCCGTCAAGCAGAGCCTCCCCTAGATCGCGCTTCAGCAGCGTGATCTTCTCGCGCCCCCAAATCTTCCCCCGCAGTTCGTCCAGGACCGTCCCCGCAACAGCAGCGTCGCCGTCCGTGAGCGAGACCTCGGAGTCGATGCCTTCGGCGAGCCCGGCCACTTCGTCGAGAAGGACAGCAGGACTGCCGAACGGCTTGGGAGAGAGAATCTCAGTATTGCGCAGCCCGATTCCGATCACGAGGTCGGCCTCTTCAAGGAGTCGTGTCTCCAGAGCCAGTTCCTTGCCGTCGCCGGTGAACACACCAGCGCTATGGGCCAGACCTTCATCCAGCACGCCCTTGGCGGCCACCGTAGAAAACACCGGTACCGTGAGAGATGACAGCTTGTCTCTCCAGCTTCTCCTCGCGCCCAAGGATCCGACGATCAACGCCGGCCGCTGGCAGCCACGAATAAGCTCGACCGCCTGCTCTAGGAGCTCCGGACCAGTTTTCGATCGGCTCTTTGGGGGGGGGGACCCGGCTGGGGCCTCGGCCTCATCCCTCTCACACAATTCGAGGTGGACGGGTCCAGGTACTTCGGAACGCGCCGTGTCGAGCATCGCGGGTAGTCGGTCCAGCTCTTCTAAGGCCAGGACGCCTTTGACTACTGTCGAAAGCAGCGCTCCATGGTCTAGGCGCTTGTGCATGCGGAAGGATGGCGCGCCCGCGCCATACGCCTCCGAGATGCTGAGCGACGGATTCCCCTCAAAGTGGTTCGAGACGATCCCAGGCAGCATGTTGGCCAGCCCCGGACCCTTGATGGAGATGGAGACCGACACGTTGTTGGTCATGCGCGAAACCGCGCCCGCCATTAGAGCCGCCGAAGCCTCGTGAAATACGGGAAAGTACCGTACACCAAGGGCCTCGAGCTCAGTGATCAACAGAAGCGAGGACCCACTGCCCGTTACTCCGAATGCGTATTGGAGCCCGTCGTCAACGAGCGTCCGCGCCAGCAGCCGTATCTGGTCGTCCATGCCCTTGCTCGAAAAAGTCAACGATTCGCTCACACGTGAACGAAAGCACGTACTTGAACGCTTCGGGGGCGAACCCACCGATATGCGGTGTGATGATCAGGTTTTCGTGCTCCCTAGCGTAGTCCACCAGCGGGTGTCGCTCGATGTCCGGCTCTCCACCCAGCACGTCCAGGCCCGCAGCACCGACGCGTCCGACCAACAAAGCCGAACGGAGCGCTTCCTCGTCAACGACCTCACCGCGAGAGGTGTTCACGAGAATCGCTCCCGGTTTTACGATCTCGAGCTCCCGAGCGCCAATCAGCCCCCGGGTATCCTCGTTGAGAGGAACGTGGATGCTGACGAAGTCCGCCCTTTCGAGCAACGGATCCAGGTCCGATTTCTCAATACCTTCCGGCCAGGAAGCCAGGTGCGGGTCATGGCCCAGGACGTTCATGCCGAACGCCTTCGCGTATCGAGACATCCACTGTCCAATCCGGCCACACCCGACTAGCCCCAGCGTGGTGCCTCGGAGCATCACTCCGGGGAATAGGTTGCGGTCCCATTCGCCTCGCAGCACGTGCTGAATCGCAGGCCGCAGGCGGCGACTGCACGCCTGTAGCAGAAGCCAGGAGTGTTCGGCTGCGGGAGTGATATTACGGAGGACCTCTTGTTGGCCCCGCAACGTGAGTAGCGGAATGCCTCTCTGGTCCAAGTGAAGCGCGTCCACGTGATCGGCTCCGGTCGTGGCTGTGATGAACAGCGACAGGCGGGCGCCGCGTGCGAGCCTCTCTCCCGTAAACTGGATCCGCATGTACGCATCGAGTATGACGTCGACACCAGGCATCGCCCGATCCACGGCGTCTTCGTCAAGCGCGAACTCAACCTCGAAGTCGTCGGGGAGGCTCGCGGACAGATGGCCCAAGGAATCTGGTGGACCGAGGTAGAGTACCTTAATGGCGAGCGCTCCGTGACGGTTCTTCAGGCCTCAATAGGTCAGCCGCTTCTTGATGATGAGTGGCTGGGTAGCCAGGAGTTCCGCAATCTTTTCTCCGGCATTGCCACCGCCGTAGACCGGGTCCGATGCGTAATGACCGTGACTCACCTGAGCCTCGATCGCCTCGGCAATCGGCCCGGCGTCGTTGTCGGTATCCATGGTGTTCCGTCCACGCTCTCTTCCAACCTGCCGGGAGCCGATGTTGACCGTCGGAACACCAAGGTATGCACACTCCCGTATGCCAACGCTGGAATTGCCTACGATGCACTGAGAGTTGTACAGCAGCTTCAAGAAGTCCTCAGGCTTCATGTTCTTGAAGAAGTGAAGATTCGGTGCCTCCTCTTGTTCGCGGAAAGCGCGAATGCCGTTCGACGTACCATCTGACCCGGCATCCGCGTTTGGCCAAAACCAGAATGTTGGGATGCCGAGATCCCTTACCGCGTGAAGCGTCTCGGTCACCTGCTGCCTGGCAAGCTCGTACTCAGTCGTAACGGGGTGTTGCAGAACCACCAGATAGCCGCCCGAATAGTCGAAACTCGCACCGACTCCGCCGTACTTCTCGATAGGGTCGAAGCACAGAAGCGGATCGTCGAGCACGGACGATGCCAGGTCGATCGAAGGACATCCGGTCACGAACACGCTCGCTGGATTCTCTCCCATGCGAATGACCCTCTCAGCCGCTGACTCATGGGACACGAAGTGCAGATTCGAGAGCTTGGTGACCGCATGTCGCACTTTGTCGTCGATGGAGCCCGTAAGCTCTCCGCCCTGGACGTGGGCAACGACAATGTTCATGTAGGACGCGGCAATCGCGGTCGCCATGGTCTCGTAGCGGTCCGCAATCGTCACGACCATGTCTGGCCTCAGGTTGTCGAAGACGGTGGCGAGCTCGACGATTCCGAGTCCCGTAGACTTGGCAGAAGTCACGAGGTTCTCGCCTTCGAGGACCATATAGACGCGTTCGGTGATCTCGAAGCCGTCCCCCTCGATGATGTCCACAGTCTTGCCGTATCGAGCCAGCAAGGCTGACGCGGCCACCACCAGCTGGAGTTCCAAGTCTGCGCTACGCTGGATCGCCTTGAGCGCAGACCTGATGCGAGGGTAGCTCGGGCGAGCCGTGATGACGACACACACTTTCCGCTTCATGTGTTGTCGATCTCCCGATGAGAGTCACGCGTCAAAGTCGTCCTCCAAGAGTAGTTCGTTCTTCTTCACCGCACGCCGCAGTCTCCGCCCAACGAAGTCGGCCAGACGGCTTGCGGGAATTCCAGTACCAGGCTTGCGGACAGCCAGGTCTGCCTCGTTAACTACTGTACCCGCGTGCAGGTCTTGCTTGGCACGCAGACTCTTGGTGAACAGGGACCGCATCTGTGACATCTCTTCTGCGGCCAGATCCTTATCCACAGGGTTGGCCCGCATCTTCCCGATGAAGCGCACTCCCTCGACCAACTGCCGCAGTTCGCCTGGTGTTACGGATGCCGAGACGTCAGGCCCGAACGAGTCTCGGCTCAGCGTCACATGGACCTCCAGCACGGCAACGCCGAGCGCGGCGGAAGCCAGCGAAGGATAGATAGTCCCCGAGTGGTCGGACAACCCGACCGCACAGTCGTAACGCTCCGCGAGCAGCGGGATGAGGTTGAGTCCCACTTTCTCTGGCGGGCAGGGATAGGCCGACGCGCACTGCATCACGGCAAGAGACGACCGACCCTGCCGAAGGCGACCGACGGCGAGGTCTAGTTCTTTCAGTGGACTCATCCCCGAGGAAAGAAGCACAGGCAGCCCCGTATCAGCCATCCGGTCCAGCAACGGAGTGTTGGAGATTTCGCCCGAAGCGATCTTCCACGCCGGCACGCCAATTCTCATGAGCAAGTCGACAGCTTCGTTCGAGAAGGGCGAACTGAGGAAAAAGAGGCCCCGCTCGTCCGCGTGCCCTTTCAATCCCTGCCACTGGTCCGCCGTGAACTCCATGCGTTTCCAGTACTCGTAGCGCGTGTCATCCTGGGGACTGAACTTGATCCGCCAGGGTTCGTCCGGGGTGCTCTCCGCCTCCGCGATATGGGTCTGGAACTTGACCGCGTCGGCGCCTGCGTCAGCTATGGCGTCTATGAACGCATGCGCTGTACCCAGACTTCCATCATGCGCTTGCGCGACTTCGCCGATGACCATGCAGTTCGTCTCGGAGAAAACGCGCTCCCCAATCCGGAGCGTTCGCGAGTGAGGCACGCTAGGCGGACTCTCGAAGTGCGGAACGCACGAGACGAGACAAAGCATCGGCATCTATCTCGTTTACCCGCCGCAGATACTCCTGGGAGCCCACTCCTTTCGGGCTCCCCCCCCGCAACCCAAACCGCCGAAACGCCGTCTCGACTCCCGCCTCCATCAGGATTTCGGCCACTGCCCCACCGAGACCGCCCACGACCGTGTGCTCTTCACATGTGACTACCAACCGGAACCGGTCTGCGGCCTCACACAAACCGTCCGAGTCGAAAGGAGCCAGACTGTGGACGCTGATGACGGCCGCAGAGATCCCCTCGAGCAACAGTTCGTCAGCGCTCCTGACAACCTCGGCCAAGATCCCGCCCGTGGACAGAAGTAGTACGTCCTCCCCTTCTCGTACCGAGCTCAACCGGCCCAACTCGACCTGCGCGTCCTGAGAGTGAATCCGGGGCTCCCCGGCGCGACCGAGGCGAAGGTAAGCAGGCCCCGGCGTCGACACGATCTGTGGAACCAGCTTCTCGACCTCGACAGGGTCGCCGGGAGCGACCACCGCAATGCCGGGAAGCGCCCTGCAGATCGCCAAGTCCTCCGTCGCATAATGACTGGGACCGAGCGATCCGTACCCCATGCCTCCACCCACCGACACGATTTTCACGTCGGCTTCGTGGTAGCAAATGTCGTTTCGGACCTGCTCGAGACAGCGGAGGATCGGGAAGTTCGCAATGCTGTACGTGAAGACGACGTGACCAGCCATCGCGAGGCCCGCCGCCACGCCAGCCATGTTCTGTTCCGCCACTCCAACGTTGTAGAACTGGTCGGGGAACCTCTCTCGGTACCGATCGAGCACGCCGAACCCCAGGTCGCCGGTGATGAGCACGATCCGCGAATCGGCCTCGGCCAGTCGCTCTAACGTCTCGATGAAAGCTGTTCTCACAGCTGTTCTCGGACCTCCGTGAGTGCCTGTTCGAGTTCGTCGCCCTGTGGGCATCGGTAGTGCCAGAGGAGGTCGTCCTCCATGAATGACACGCCCTTCCCTTTCACGGTATGAGCGATCACACATCGGGGTCGATCCTCTTCCGGCACCCACGGGCGGGGGTCGAGCACTTCACTCAGAGCATCCACGTCGTGGCCATCGACCTCACGGACCTGCCAACCGAAACTCCTCCATTTGTCGGAAAATGGCTCGAGGTCGATGACTTCTTCGACCCGTCCGAGGGACTGGATCTTGTTGTAGTCCACGATGACGGTTAGTCCGTCGAGCTTTAGCGCGGGTGCCAGCAACGCCGCCTCCCAGGTCGACCCTTCGTCACATTCGCCGTCGCTCAGCAGTGCATATGTCCGCCAGGGCGCACGCAGTCGCTTGGCCCCAGCGGACAGCCCGACCGCCAGGGCTAGACCATGCCCCAGAGAGCCCGTCGAGACCTCCATCCCCGGCACTCCCCGATGCGTCGCATGTCCCAAGAGGCTTCCCCCGTCGACGCAGAACCCCTCCAGCCGCTGCATCGGGAAGAACTCACGTAGGGCGAGGGCCGCATAGAGACCGGCACACGCATGGCCCTTGCTCATCACGAAGCGGTCTCGATTGGGCCAAGTCGGCTGACCAGGCTCAACACGAAGGACCGCGCCGTAGAGTACGGCGAGAATATCGGCACACGAAAATACGCTCCCGACGTGCGAAGCGCGGGCCCGAGAGATCATCAGGAGAGACTGCTCCCGAATGTCCCGAGCGAAGCCACGGAGCTCAGCGGTAGTCATTGCCGGCACCGCGTCGAGGGCACTGGACTGCGGGGGTCCGCTTCGAGTCTCGCGTTCAACTGCTCCGCTCATTCCAGAACCGCGTAGGCTTTGTACGGGTCGAACTCGAGCCGTTCCAAACGAAAGGCGCCGGCGCTGTCGAGCATCGCCAGCGTCTCTCCTGGCCACGACGGGTTGTCCAACTCGTCAAACGCAACGATAGCGCCGCGAGGCATGCGAGGGAGAAGATGCTCCAGCGCGACTTTCGTAGGCTCGTACAGATCGAAGTCCAAGAAGAGAAGGCTCACGAGCAAATGGGGGGTCTCCTCCACAAACTTCGGAATGGTCTCCACTGCATCGCCCTTAATGAGGTGGACCTTGTCGACGTGACCGAGGAAGCGATCCATGTCGTAAGCCCGAATCAGCTCCAGTAGCTCGGTATGCGCCGTGAGGACGTCGAACTCCCCCTCTTCAGCACCACCACTTGCAGTCCGATCCTTGTCCGTAACGGAGCGAAAGCCTTCAAATGTATCAAAACCATATATGCGACGGGTCAAGTTGTTCGGCTCGAGGACCGCGCTCAGCTTCGCCCACGTCATCACACCTCCCCCGCGAAACACGCCACATTCCACAACCGAACCCTTCACCGGAAGCGCACGCTTGAAGATCTCGTACCGAGCCAGAAAGCTAGTAATGTCCTGACGCTTCGCCCATTTCCCGATGTCGATGAGTTTGACACCGGTTGCATCCGGACTCTCATCGAACAGGCGCTCTACGATCCGTTCGGACTCGCCCTCCCTACCAGTACGCTGTCCACCTTCCCGTCCCACACGTTCAGTCATGACCCACCTGTTCCCCGGCGTCTGAACAACTCATTTCTCCGACGAATTGAGCCAGACTCTCCGGCTTTCGGGCTGAGCAGTGCATCAGGGTCTCGCTCCTCACTCAAGGTCGTGAATCGCAGCATGACGTGGCTGCGCCTTGTTTCATCGGTACCTTCCGATTCAACCGCTCCATCACTGTCCATCTTTGTTCGAGCGGCTCTTGTAGTAAAGAGGCTAGACACCCTTCGCCTCCGTCCCCTACGGGGCGTCTCCAACAAGCCAACCGTAGCTCCTCTGGGCGAGAGAGGCTCGGATCAGAGAGCGTGCTCTCGAACGGGAACAGTCTCAATTCTGTTGGGGGAGGGCAACTTCCGGGTCCTACTGATGAGCGTTCGGCACCAGCGGCTGGCGAAAGGCCTACATACGAAAACCCTCAAATTAGTATGAAAGGTCCCAAGACTTCGGGCAAGACGTCGGTCGGATGAGTGCGCGATCAGGATGTCCGGCTTGCTTGGAATACCAGAGCTGCGGCTAGATGTTGAAAGGTGTTACTCGACGCCGACGGGTGTTGTAGCACGCAATCGCGGGTGGTACACTACCGACGCTCGTAAACGCTTGAAGTCGCACAAATACACCTACTCGGCTGGCCTACCGATTTGACACGAATTGCGCTTCGTATCTTGGTCGCAGCTGTCTTGACGCCCTCGTGCCTCCTCGCCGCCAGGAACGGAAGCCCGCAACACCCAGGTGGGTCGCGGCAGTGAAATATGCTGCAACGATCTTCGCCGCGTCGATCGCGATGGCCTTCGCGGGAGGGTATGGTACACCGGTCGTCGGACAGTCGTCGGTCAGCGCCGGGTGCGGCCTTGAGCAACGCCTAGGCCCTTGGCGACCCACATGCCATGCACCGCTCCATTTCGCGGCAGCGTTGGCGGCTGCTGCCGAGGCTGCACCACCCGGGCTCTCGGGGGCAGCGGCCTTGTCGGTCTTCGCACGCAGTCGGTTCCCCAGCGACCGCGACAACGGTGCGGTGTGGGCGGGGAAAGGCCTGTCTCTCCAGTTTTCGGCTGGGATCGGGGGGGCTCTCGGACCTATTCGGTACGGTGTCTTTCCGGCTATCCATTGGACGCAGAATCTCGACTTCGTCATCGCCGACCCTGAGGTCGTCGGTTATTCCTCGTACATGTACGCCCGCGGGGGGCCGTGGATCGACTGGCCGCAGCGAATGGGACCCAGCGCCGATGGACATATGGGCCCTGGTCAGTCTTATCTCGAAGTTACCGGCTGGTGGCGAGCCGCCATCGGAGTCAGCACCGAGAACATCTGGTGGGGACCGTCCAGGCGCTACCCGATGTTGCTCGGTGCGACTTCAGCCGGGTTCCCGCACGTCTACGGACGCTCTCCCACGGTGGAGTTGGGGCGCTTTCGTGTTCTCGTACGGGTCGTTTCGGGGCGACTCCTTGAGTCCGACTACTTCGATCACGACGGCGACAACGATCGCAACCTCCTTAGCGCCTTTCGAATGGAGATCGGGCTGAGGTCGCTCCCGGGAACTCAAGTGGCGGTGACGTCGGTGATTCGCCAGCAGTGGGGTTCGGCTCTCTCCTTCGGGGACATCCCCCAGAAGCTCTTTCCCCTTTCCAGTTCACAGGGTGGGTCGGGAGGGGCGACAGACGGAGTC
>CAUZJF010000031.1:0-12980 GCA_963579975.1 Dehalococcoidia bacterium | reverse complement strand
TGGATGATCGAAATCACTCCAACCGAGACTCGCTACGTCTCCTTCGAAGACCGCAGGAGGATGATCAAAGCCGGCCTGATCGGCCTTCTGGTCGCGTTGTTCCTGCTCAGACGACTCCGTCGAGGCTAATCCGCCCGAGACCCGGAACATCAACTGTCTGTCGAGGAGAGTGTTTTGACCGAGGCAACCGCAGTGCTCAGTGAAGAACAAGCCGACTCCGCCCGCCGAGATGGATACTTGCTCATCAAGGGCGTCAAAACCCGTGAAGACTGCGGCGCGTACATCGAGCGGCTGGACGAGTACGACCGGGGCGCCCGCGCCGTTCCCGACGGGTCTGTCATTCAGCGAGAACCCCGAGTCGAGCGCGGCGAGCTCGACGCCGAGGGAGTGAGCGACGTACGGAAGATCACGCGCGTCGCCGTTGGTGACGCGCTGTTCCGCGACCTCGTGATGACTCCGTCCGTGGTCGGCACTATGCAGCAGCTCATGAGCCCCAACCTGAAGCTCTTCAGGGCCGACGTCCTCATGAAACCGCCACAGGTGGGCTCCGCCAAGGGAATGCACCAGGACTCAGCGTACTGGCCCATCGAGCCGATGGACCTGTGGTCGTGCTGGATGCCCTTCGATCCCGCAACTCTCGAAAACGGCTGCATGGTAGTGATTCCAGGGAGCCACAAACGAGGCGTCCTTCCTCACGAAGCCGTCACTGACGACTACGTGATCCCGGAGCAGCACTATCGGGTGGAGGACACCATTACGGTACCGATGGATCCGGGCGACGGTCTTTTCTTCCACAGCCTCCTGCTGCACGGCACCGCGGAGAACACGTCGTCGATGCCGCGGAGGGCGATCACGATATCGTACATGGCAGCCGAGTACCGTTACACCGGTGACCCGCCGAAACCGGACTACCTGCGCATCGTCGGCGGCGACGTACCGGGCGGGGTGTAGGTGGCAACCTCACCCGCGGCCGCTCCCTGTGCGCGGAGAGCGGTTGTGAAGCTGCATTGGAAGTCGAGTGCCCCAAAACCACCTTAGGAGCCGACCTGTGCCAGTTTCCATGCCTAGTATGACCACCGTCCGAGCTACCGAGGTGTCCGCGCCTCCGGCCTGGGCCATCCTGGAGCGCCAGCTCATTGGCCTGATGGAAGAGGCGGCACCGATGATGGTGGAGCAGTATGCCGAAAAGGGTGGCGTGCTCTACTACAAAGACGACCTCGACGACCTATACGAGCGGTTCTACAACTGGGGGCTCTTCTACGCCATTGGCGCCGACGACGCTCTGATCGACCTGGCACTCCGCGAGTGGAACGCCATAACCCGATCGCGCGACGACAGGGTCGCGGACTACGACCGGCCGGACTTCCGCCCTCAAGTCCACAACGAGTACTACAACCTGCACCAGCCCGACGACTGGCAGCCCGGCAACCGCCTCTGCTCCGAATGGCACCACATGAGCGAAGGCAACATGCACTTCTACGATCTGGGTGTAGCCGACCCAACTATCTCCGAGAACGTGCGGCGGGCACGGCGCTTCGCCGGTATGTACACTGGCGAAGACCCCGAGGCGCCGAACTGGGACCCGGAACACAAGATGCTCCGCTCGCCGATGCAGAGCAGCCAGGGGCCCTACCTGAAGGCCAACCTGGTCCACGTGCAGCAGTGGCTCCACGGCTCCCACGCAGGCTACGGCAGGCCGTTAAAGCCCATGGGCACTCGGGCGACCCTCTACCCGGTCATCAAGGACCTTGAGCTGGACTGGATGGAGGACCCCAAGCGCGCCGAAGAGGTTGTCAATATCTTCAACGACGTGGTCCTCAACGGCGACACGGCCAACAACCTGGCGTCGACGGCCCTGGTCACCAACGCGTACTTGTATACCGGCGACGAGAAGTACAAGCGGTGGGTCCTCGAGTACGTCGAGGTGTGGATGGACCGCATCAAGCAAAACAACGGCATCATCCCCGACAACATTGGGCCTACCGGAAAGATCGGCGAGCAGCGCCAGGGACAGTGGTGGGGCGGCCTATACGGCTGGAACCACTACCAGGGGTTCAGCATCATCTTCCACGGCCTGACCATCGCCGCCGAGTGCGCTCTGATGCTTACAGGCGACTTCGGCTACCTCGATCTGTTGCGTTCTCAGGTCAACATGCTCCTCAAAAATTCCATCCGCCGCGACGATGGCCAGCTGCTGGTGCCGACCCACTACGGCTCGACGGGCTGGCACGAGCCGGCGCCGACGCCGTTCCAGTTCACGGGGCCTCAGCCAATGCGGCTTCTGGAGCCAGCGCACCTCTACCACGGGTCGATGTCACAGGAAGACTACAACCTGATAGCGGGCGTGCGGGACGGAGACGTCGAACGAGACTGGAGTGAGGTCCCCAACGCCGGCGAGAAGAACAACGGCCAGAACGAGCTGGGTCGCTTCCAGTACTACGACGGCAAGAACCCGGACTGGCCCGAGAAGGCCCTCCGAGCCGACTACGAACAGGCGCTGGAGTCGTATCGGAGGCTGCGAGACGAACCCCTCGACGCTTCGGTAGCGATCAACGAGAACAAACACCCCGAAAACCCTGTCTTTACCAAGGGCCTGACCCAGGTCACGATGGGCACCCCACAATCGGTGTACAACGGCGGCCTGCTCCGTGCTACCGTCCGCTATTTCGACGGCGACCGGCACCGGCCAGGGCTACCGCAGGACGTGGCCGCTCTGGTCGACGAGCTGAAGGACGATCTGGTGGGCATGCAGCTCGTGAACCTGAGCCGGACGGAGACGCGAAACGTGATCGTGCACGCCGGCGCCTTCGGCGAGCACACCTTCGCTCACGTGAGCCATGAGGGCGACAACGGCACCCAGCGCGTCCCGATCGACGCCAAACATTTCGCCGTCGAGCTTCCGCCGTCGACGAGCATTCGCGTCTCCGCGGGACTGAAGCGCTTCGCCAACGACCCCAGCTACGCCTTCCCCTGGCACGGCGACAATATTCTCGTGCCGTTCCAGTAGCGTGCCGCGCGAGATCGAGCATATAGGCAGTACGGCCGTCTCGGGCCTCAAAGCAAAACCGATTCTAGACATCGCGATATGGGTCGAGGACGACTACAGAATCGAGAATTGCATCCCCTTGATCGAGGCGTCGGGCTACCTGTACCGCGGAGCGAGTGAGGACGCGGGGCATGTCCTCGTCCGCGAGATCGAGAATCAGGTTCGAACCCATCATGTCCACATCGTTCACCTGAACGACGCTCCCTGGGAGCGCTGGCTAACTTTTAGAACCCACCTCAGGAAGAGCGCGAGAGCCCGCCTAACCTACGCTGCGGAGAAAGAGGCCCTGTGGCAAAGCGCCATCCGTTGGACCGGAACGCATACACGGAGGCGAAGAACGAGGTAGTCGAGCGGTTGCTTGCCGATGCGCGCACTCAGGCCTAAATCCCGCACAGCCACAGTTGAACCGTCGGGAAACGCGGCGGTACCGAATTTAGCCGCTGAACAACGGCCGCGCTACCTCGCGTAGGAAGTTTTGGCCCAGCACCTTATAGCCCTCAGCGTTGGGGTGAACTTCGTCCGGGAGCAGGTGGGCCCGGTCAGGGCCGAAGACTCGCAGGCCATCGACATGGTGGATGTTCGCGTCGCCGTGGGCGCGTAGCGCTTCCACAGCATCGGCGATTTCGTTTCGCATATCCGAAAGGCTGAGGCCGACAAGGTTGGGCGTGGTCTCTCTCGGGGGCGACAGTATCGGCGAGACGACGACGAAGGGCGTGTCCGAGTGCTTCTCACGCACGATCTGGACGAACCCGATGACGGCGGAGCGAAAGGTCCTCGGGCCAAGGCTATTGGTGCTCTGGATGTTGATGCCCACCTTCATGGACAGGAAGTCGGCGGGGATGTCGCGCATAATCCGCGCGACCGACGCCTCCAGTAGACAGCTCCCTCCATAACCGAGGCAAGTGAGGTTGAGCCCGTGGCCCCTGGCAACGATGGAAGGCCATGTCTGTGTCGGCCTCTCGGCCTTGGCGCAGTGGGTTATCGAGCTACCGTAGGTTGTCCATCTGGGACGCGAGTCCTCGTAAGGCTCGATCGTGGCGCCGTCGCCGATCTCCAGTCCCTTTAACCTGAACTGGGCGAACTGTGGAAGCCACAGCTCGACAAGCTTCTCCTCGACTGGCAGGTCTTCGAAGCTGAACGCGTCGCGTTCGGTGAGGTCGACGGACGAGTGGAACTCTCCGTCGACGCAGAGATCGAGGATGGCAGGCTGCTCTGACGGCTTGACGCGACCCGCGACCACCGACGTGTCGCTCCGAAAGGCTATGCGGACCCCGGCGGGGAAAGCCGACCGGACTTGAAGTGGCCCTCCGAACAGGTCGCGCTCTTCGAAGGGGATACGCCAGGGCATGACCGCGCCGTCGCTGTAATCAAAGGACACGGCGCCGGCCCAGGTGAGACGCGTGTCGTCGGGTCTGATCGAAAGAGACACTAACTCCTCCTTGGCAATGTGTTGATTTTTTTCTAGCTGGACCGAAGGTTGGTCCATTCCTGAACACCCCCGTCTCAAGCGTCCGTAGTTGGATACCACGACCCTACCTAAGACTCGTGGGCTAGTTGGCCGAGAGGGAGGGCACCCGAAGGACCGGGCCTATCTCGTTCTCCTTCAGGGGGTAGGCCTCTTTCTGGTAGACCTGAACGCGGTAGGCGCCATAGTCCGGCACAAACATCCTGCCTTCGTCGTCGACGACCACCGACCTCGGGTTCCGGAAGCGCTTCTCTTGCTCCAGATCGGTCATCTCGCGAAGTCGGAGCGTCCGCAGAGATGTCCACATGAGCGACTGCGCTGACTTGGAGACGGTGCTGTCGCCGAAGAACGACTGAACGTAGCGGCCTTCGCGTGAGAAAAGCTGTACGCGCCCGCCTACGTCGTCGGCCGTGGCGATGGTCCCCGTCTTGTGCGTGTCGACTACGTAAACATCGAAGTCTTTGTCTACTGCAACGCCCATCGGACGGTTGAGCTCGCCAGGGCCGGTCCCCGACGTGCCGAACTTGAAGACGAACTCACCGTCGGCGGTGAACCTCTGAATGCGATCGTTCCGCCAGTCGGAGACGTAGACGTCGCCGTCAGCGTCCACGGCGATCCCCCACGGCATGTTCAACTCGCCGTCCCCATCGCCGAAGCGGCCCCAGTTCATCAGGAACACACCCTCCTTGGTGAATTTCTGCACCCGGTGGTTCATCGAATCGACGACGTAGATGTTCTCATCGGCATCGAAGGCGATACCGCTGGGACGGTCAAGCTGGCCATCGCCATCCCCGTGTTCGCCCCATTTGCCGAGGAAGGCTCCGTCTTTGCTGAAGATCGAAATGCGGTGGACGATCTCGTCGGACACGTAGAGGTTCTCTGCCTGATCTACGATGATCGTATGGGCCCAGATCAGCGCTCCACCTTCGACGTCGCTCGGGTCGTCGATGGGATCGTCTCCTCGCGCCCTGATGCCGATAGCCCCCAGGTCCTCCTCGTCCATACTCATGATCTGGATCGGCTCCCAGGTGAGGAGGTACATCCTCCCGTCTTTGCCCAGGGCAAGGTCCTTCGGCCTGTTCGTGAGCCGCTTTGTCCCGATAGTCTTGGCGTACGGGAATCCGGCCCTGAATAGCGCATAGGGTGCAGTCATTTCAAATTACCTCTCGGGACTATTTGGTGGCTAGGGGTTAGGGCCACCATGAATTACATCTTCTGCCTACCCGAACTGGTACTCTCTCGCCGAGACGATAAGCTGGAGCATTCTGACGATGCGAGCCGCGCTCTGCTCGCGCTTCGCTTCTGTTCCAAAAACTAGCTCCCCGCCGGACTCCGCGTAGCTGAGGAGCCCAGTCCTCGTGTCGTCATCGACTCTTACCGGTCCGGCAAGGTCCAGAGAACGCTCGACGAAATCGCCTGGGCTTACGGGCGCCGCCGATGATGCGAACCGCTCGACCATGTCCCTGATGCCAGGCTTGTCTGAGTCTTCGACCTCGTTTACGGCGAAGTTCACGCGCTCGTTCAGCGTGCCGCCGTCGATCCAGTCCGGGCCGGTGTGCCACCCTTCGACGCTCACGTGGTTCGTGAGGGTCTGGCCCATCGCCATATTGGCGCGCACGAAGCGCTGAATTCCCGTCGCCGGGAATCTGGCGTCGCCGGTCAGCTTCATTACCCCGGTCACGACCTCGGCCGGGCTCTTGACCTTCCTGTAGCGGGCCTCCTTGAAGAAGACCGAGTTGAACAGCACTCGAAGTATGTAACGCATGTTCGCACCCGACTCGAAATAGGCCTTAACAAGGATGTCGATGGCCTCCGAGTCCCGCGGAGGTAAATCGTTCCAGGAAGCGACCGCCGGTTCGTCGGCAACGAAGAAGGTGTAGAGATGCCTGGCGATGAACCTGGCCGTCGCGGGTTGCTTCACGACTACGTCGATGATGTCTTCGCCGTTGAGCCGGCCTGACTGGCCCAGGAAACTCTTCGCCCCTACATCATGCTCGTCGTTGCGGTACAAGAAGTGGGTGGGATATTTCCCGTAGGGAGTCGAACCCGGGATAATGGACTGGAAGCTCCAGCCCGTAAACGACTGCGTCGAGGCCTTCACGTCTTCCTCGGTGTAGTTGCCGACTCCCATCGAGAAGAGCTCCAAAAGCTCACGACCGTAGTTCTCGTTTGGCTCATCTCTGACGTTTTCGTTGTTGTCGAGCCAGAAGATCATCGCCGGGTCCTTGGACATCTCGCTCAAGATCGTCCTGAGGTCGGAAAGCGCTACCTCACGAAGCATTAGTATCTGGTCATAGGCGGTGTTGTGATGACCCGATTTGGAGCTGCCGGTCGCGAGTACGCCATGCCAGAAGAGCGCCATCTTCTCCAGAAGCGGGCGCTGAGTGTTGGCCATACGGAAGAACCACTTGGCTTCGAAGGTCATGTCGGAATACCGGTTCAGCAGGTCTTCCTCGACGTCGGGTAGCCTCTCCGGGTTGACCAGGTCGTCGACGACGGCTTCGTAGCCCTTGGCGACGTACTCCTCGAGTTCGTCTCGCCTCGCGCCGAATCCTGCACGGCGTAGCAGGTGAGCCATCAGCTGGATGTCGGTCGGGTCCATGGTCGGCTCCTCTCGTTCTTCTTGTGGGGCCTATCTGAGGTTTGGGCATTATATCCCACCCGCCGGAAAACGCCGAGGAAGAGCAGATCGATAAACTCTGACCGCTGCGCAGGTTGCGTAGGCTTCGAATACCGTGGGATACTCCGATTCAATGATTAGCTTCTTTGCTACGACAATTGGGTCTAACAGGGCCCGGCGTCTCCCCCTTCCCAACCTTCCCACGATGGTGGAAGGGGTAAGAGCCCTACCCTTGCTTGCCGCGCTATCAGTAGCGGTGTTGTCCGGATGCGGTCTGTTGTGAGGGGGTGTTTCCCAGGAGGAATTCGATCTCGTTACCTCCCAGTTTTCGAGCACCAAGCTCGAGCTGGAGTCCGTTTACCAGTTGGCGACGTCTGAGAAGCTGAAGGCAGCCACTCTTCAGACTGAGGTCACCGATCTGAAGGCACAGATAGCGGCGGCGCAGGCCAACGAGTCGGGCAAGATCTCGCTGGAGCGGGCGAGGCTCGAGGTGATCAAGCACGCCCAACAGAACCTCGCCGTTTACGACCCTCAGTACCAGAGCATCCAGTTGGTGTGGGAGGTCCAGAGCGCCGATGAACAAGACGAATTCTACGTACATCACGCTGATCTACCAGCCCTATGCGGATTTCAGCGGGCGGGCCTGGAAGAGTTCATTCTCTACAAGACGGGAAAGATCGAGTTCCGGCAGGTCCTTAAACCACCAGACCCTCAGGGAGAGCCGCGCGACAAGCCAACGCCGACGCCGGCGAGCTAGCCGGCCCTACCCTCCAGAGCCGTTCAACGCGTTCACCGTCACGCCAACCACGTCGAGGCGACGTTTCGCCTCGGTGTAAACGTCGTCGGGCAACGGGCCCTGCTGGACTGCGCACACATTCTCCCGCAGGTGGTCCGGGTTCGTGGTCCCAACGATGTTGGAGTGGGTATCAGGATGGGTCAGCGTAAAACGCACGGCGAAGGCGGTCCGGCTCTCGCCGTCGGCCCTCAGATCGTCGAGGCCCGCCTCCTCGTACTTGGCCCACTTCGCCTCGGACCCTGAGCCCAGGCCGGGCTCGCCAAGTGCCGCTCCACCGCGGATCACGATTCCAGCGCCGGCTTCCGCTGCTGCGGTCAGCCAACCCTCGTGAGCCCGTTCCAATGCGGAGTAAGGTAGCTGGAAGACGTCGAAAACGTCCCACTCGAGGAAGGTGGGCAGATGCGGCAGGTTGGTGGACGCCCCGATCGAGCGTACTTTGCCTTGATCGCGCATCATCTGGAGGGACTCTACCAGACCCTCCTGCTCACATTGTTCGACCGACGCGCCGTGTAGCTGCATGACGTCCACGTGGTCAGTCTTCAGCCGGCGCAGGCTCTCCTCGAGGTTGCGGAGGACGTTGTCGCGGGTCCACAAGTGGCCCGAGGGCGAACCACCACACTTGGTTGCGATGAAGTACTCCGAGCCGCGGTGAGCGATGTACCTACCAATCAGCTCCTCGCTATTGCCGTAGTCGTCCGCGGTGTCGATGTAGTTGATGCCGGCGTCGAGGACGGCAGTCAGTACTGCTTTGCGCTGGTCGTCGTCCATATCCTTGCGGTGTCCGGCGCCGTAGCCCAGCCGCGTGACTTCGAGTCCGGTCCGTCCGAGGATGGCGATGGGCAGGTTGGAGTTGGCAGTCGTCACGCGATGTCCCCTAGGTGAGACAGGAATGTTTTCCCAGGTGTCCCATATCGTCTCATTGTGTTTTGTCTAGCTATGGGCCGACGGTCCGAATGAGACACTTGTTGGCGCTTGAATCCCGAAGGGACAGGCCCGTGGATCTGTCCCCTTGAGAGGAATACAGCACGGTTGTTCTGGTGTGTCACTGGCGCGCATGACCTCATAAATATGGTTACCGAACGTCTGCCCTTCGCTTCAGTTCTATCCTTTGACCTCGCTGAGCATTAGTCCGTTTGCGACTTTACGAAACGGCGATTCGAAGGACGGCTCGTTGGCCTCCATGCGTTCGATAACGCGCTTGCCCTCGGCGCGGAGCTCGGAGGCCCGTTCGGAGGAGATCACGCCCAGCTCGACCGCTTCCTGGAGCTCGTCCTCGTCCTTCCAACGCCACGACGACCGGTCGGGGCTTATCTCAACATCGAGAAACTGGTCCTGGTAGTCGAAGCCGACACTCGTGCGCCTGAGCGGCTCTTCCAGATTGACGTACCACAACCGCATTTCACGAAAACCTTCATCCCAAATCAACAAGACGCTGTGATCGGAGCCTGGGACGGAGAGCCTAAGGATGTTGGTCTTCCATGGTGGCGAAACGGCCGCCAACTCCCAATCCATGTCCGATGCAGTGGGAAATCGAAGCACGCGGTGTCGACTGGACATCGCCTTCAGCCACTGTGAGCCGGCGGGCATGAATAAGGCGACCTGGTCAGGCAGGTCGTGGACTACACCGAAGGGTCTGGCGTCCCAGATGCGGCCCCACCATACGCTCCGCAGCACGACCACATCGCCGGGCTGCCAGCGCTTAGGACCTATAACATGATCTGCTTGCATCGCGGTTACCGTCGGGCACCTTTGCGTATGTGGGATATCCCCTTCATCCTAACCTTCTCCCACCAAGGGAGAAGGAACTATAGCGCCCATCCCAAGGTCACTTCGGTGCACACGACCCTTTTCCTCATTCATCACGAACGGGTATTCTCATGAAAACTTGGAGAAGTCGTAGCCCTCTTTGCAGATGCAGTCTAGGAGGGCGAGTCGGCCCGTCTTGGTGACCTCGACAGCCTTCTCGAGGGCCGGCAGGAACTCGTCGGGGCCGGTGACGCGGGTGCTCCACGCCCCAAGACCCTCGGCGATCTTGGCATAGTCACCGGTGTGCGCCAGGCTGTCGTGGGACTCGGCGGAGTAGGGCTGGTGGCCGCGCTCAATGGCCATGACCTGGTTGTTGAAGACTATGGTCAGGATGCCGATCTTGTTGCGGACGGCCGTTTCGATGTCCATGCCGACCATGCCGATAGCAGCGTCGCCCATGATGTTGATGCACAGCTTGTCGGGCTCGGCCAGCTTTGCGCCCATGGTGAGCCCCAAGCCGTGACCGAGCTGCGTCGATTTGCCCCAGCCGATGTAGGTCCGGGGCGCGACAGTCTCCCAGAAAGGGACCAATTGGTCCCGTGGACTGCCGGCGTCGTGGGTGATGATGGTGTCCGCGCGGTCAACGTTGTGCATCAGGTCCCAGATAATCCGGTACTGGTTTGTTGGCACCTCGTCGGAGGTGAGCTGAGGCATCCACTCGTCGAGCCACTCGTTCTTGACGCGCTGGACCTCGGGCGCCACGTCGCGGTCGTCGCGTCGGCCTTCGCCGTTGGTCCGCGCCTTGATCTCGGCGGCCAGGGCCTGGAGGACGAGCTTGGCGTCTCCGATCAGGGAGTAGTCAGCCTTGTAGTCCTTGTTGATCTCGGCGGGGTCAACGTTGCAGTGGACCAACGTCTTGCCCGATGGGATGTCCACGGCGTAGTTCGACCGCGTGAGGCTAGACCCGATGGAGAAGACGAGGTCGGTCTTCTTGAGGAAGTGCCACGCCGCGCCGGTCGTTGCCCCAGAGGCTGCGCCCAGAGCCAGCGGGTGGTCCTCGGGGAAGCCGCTCTTGCCGGGCATGGTTGTCATGACCGGCGCTTGAAGGAGCTCGGCGACCTCCTGAAGCTCATCCCAAGCCTCAGCATAGAGGCATCCCTGTCCCGCGTGAATGATCGGGGCCTCGGCGGCAAGCAGGAGCTGGGCGACTGGCCCGACTTCCGCCGACGCCGGGGCTATTTTGTTACCTGCCGGCGGCGTGTAATCGATGTCGCCTTCCAGGTCGGAGTCCCATATATTGCGCGGCGTCTCGAGCATGACGGGTCCGCCCTTGCCGGTCCGTAGCTGGTAGAAGGCGCGGCGCATCAGCAACGGGATGCGCTCGACGCGATTGCATTTGGCCATCCACTTCGTGACGTTGCCGTAGTTGTCGAAGGCACTGAAGTTCGGGCTCACGTAATCCTTCGAGTCGGGCTCCCCGCCGGGCAACAGTAGTATCGGGACGTTGTCGGAGAACGCCTGGGCGGCGCCGGGGAAGGCGTTCTCCGAGCCGGGGCCGTGCTGCATGGCGAAGACGCCGATCCGTTTGCCGTTGGTAATTCGGCTGAATCCATCGGCGATGCCCATGCCCACCCGCTCCTGCCGGCAGATGATCGGGCGGATGTCGACCTTGGCGCATGCGTCTATCAGCGGGGTGTAGGGGTAGCACGCGAGGAATTCGGTGCCCTCCCGTTTGAGGATGTCAGCGATTACGTCGACGCCGTGCATTGTGGCTCCTTTGGGTAGGTATGGGCCGCCTAGTTTATCTTATCTGCTGGACGAGAGGCGGTGGGCGTCCGAAATACGGCGTCGGCCTCTGGCCGGGGGCGGTGGATGGGTGCACAGCAGTAGTACGGCAGTGCACCCCTACGATGGTCGAGGGCGCACGAGCACACAGTCCCCGATGGGGCGTCGGGACGGGCCGGGGCGGTAGACGGGCGCGGGCGGCTACCGGTTCGCGAGGAATTCCTTGAGCTTTGCCTGGGTCAGGCCCGGCTTCCTCATGAAGGCCTGAATCTCGGCCTCGGTCTCGCGGATCTCTTTGGCTTTTTCCAGGACCGCCGCGGCGTCGTGTCCGGCGGGCACCTTCACGCAGCCATCGGTATCGGCGATCAGCAACTCGTTCGGGTGGATGCGCAACTCAGCGACGGTGACGGATGTGTTCACGCGGATAAGGCTGAACACGCCGTGTCCTGGGACGAGACCGCGTCCCCACATAGGCAAGCCGACGTCCTTGATGCCCATCAGGTCACGGACAGAGCCGTCGACGATCGCGCCTGTGACCCCGTACGCCTTGTGGCGGGTCGCCATGCCGTCGCCGAAGGAGGCGCCGCGACCGGACCGCGAGTCGACGTCTTTCATTACGGCCACCATGGGGACCGGGGTCTGCTCCATCAGGTCGTAGTATTCGTCCCACGGAATCGCTTCGGAGTCGGGATCGTTCGTCGTTACCTCTGCGGTGATGGCGTATCCGACGGCGCGGCCCAACTCGGGCAGCAAGCACCGTATCCCAGGGCCGGTGTAGTTCTGGGGCATTCCGCCCTTGTCCTCGAGCTCCTTGCCTCCCTGGGTCGCTCCCATACTCTCGATCACGGCGTTGAACAGGGTCGCGGTGTCGAATTCCTTCAGCTCTTCCAGGACTTCTTTGGACGCGTATTCCAATTCGTTTCCTCCTCGTGTTGTTACCGGGATCGTAGATCGCTTCTTTTCGGAGGCGCCCCAGCGGAGCGCCTCTACGGATTGCGCCTACGCCTGAGCCAGCCGAATATCGACCGACTCGCTGCGACTGCTTCAGATGCTGCGGATACATCAGCCACCGGTTTGACGAAGCCAGCAGAGAATGTCGCAGTCATACCCTGGACGCTGGCCACAAACCTCTTGAGCGATTTGATGAGGCCCTTGACCTTCCAGAACAGCAGTACCGCTAGAAGGACGGCCGCCGGCAACAAGGCCAAAAATGCGAGGTCTCTTACGAATGCCAGTGTTTCCGCGACGCTCAAGTGGGCACAGTCACCTTGAAACTCGCCGCGTACTATAACACAGGGGGTTGGGGGTACCTAAGACGCTCTATCAAAACCCCCAAATCTGGATACCTGTCCAACCCGCACCCGTCCTTCACCTCGCCTCTTCAGACACGTGCTATGACAACCTAGAACGATCGTGCTATTCTACTTATTGAGGGACGGACCCTACCGGTCTGTCCCTCTTCTTTTGAGGTGGAACAGTCGCCCCGTCTCGAGTACCACCCCACCACATAGGAGATGGAACA
>CAUZJF010000030.1:0-13402 GCA_963579975.1 Dehalococcoidia bacterium | reverse complement strand
CTACTGTATGTTGGGATACGGGGAATGCGCCGTCGGGACGACGCCTACGATAGTGCAGAGCCTCCTCTTTCCGAAGACGAACGCGCCCGGTACTTCGCCCAAATAAGGAAGTTCCAGGACGACGAACCGGTTGCCGTGTCGCCTGAGGAGTCTCGCAGCCGGACAGAGGCCGACCGTTGATAGTCGACGCCGGTAGTCTGGCGCTCTGGATAGCTCTCCTCGTCGCGTCGTACGCCGTGCTGTCGTCGCTGCTCGGCGCATGGCGGCGCGTCCCGGAGCTCGTGTTGAGCGCCCGGTACGGCTTCTACACGGTGCCTTTCCTGCTCCTGGTCGCGGCCGCAGCGCTGGTACGGGCCTTCGTCGGCCACGACTTCTCGGTCAGGTACGTGGCCGAGAACAGCAATCTGGCCATGCCCTCGAACTACACGTGGGTTGCGTTCTACGCCGGCAATGCCGGATCGCTACTGTTCATCGCGCTTGTCTTCTCCGGGATGGCGGTATTGGCGGTGACGAGTATCTCCCGGCGGCTTCCCCACGTCGCCCCGTACTCGACGGCTATCATGGCGGCGGTTGTAGCTTTCTTCCTGGGCATCATGGTGTTCCTCGCCAACCCGTTGGAGCGTCTGCCGGTCCCCGTCGCCGATGGGCAGGGCATCAACCCGCTGCTGGTCCACTTCGGCATGTTCATACATCCACCGATGCAAATGACAGGGCTCGTCTCCGTGGCGATCCCATTCAGCATCGGGGTGGGCACATTGCTGGCCGGTCGCGGGGGCAACGACGACTGGGTCGACCTGGGGCGACTGTGGGGGATGGTGTCCTGGCTGATACTCACCCTCGGCCTGTTACTAGGCAGCTGGTGGGCCTACACGATCCTCGGTTGGGGCGGGTACTGGGCATGGGACCCCGTCGAGAACTCGGCGCTGATGCCGTGGCTGGCGACTACAGCTTTCGTCCACTCGATCATGGTGCAGAAGCGGCGGGGCATGTTCCGCATGTGGAACATCATCCTGGTCGCTGTGGCCTTCACGCTCGCTCAGATGGGGATGTTCATCAACCGAGGAGGGCCGGTCCCCTCCGTCCACTCGTTCGCCGAGTCGACGATGGGATGGCTCTTCTTGCTGTTCATGACGTTTACTCTGTTGGGCTCCCTCGCCGCCTTCGCATGGAGAATAGACACGCTGAAAAGCCGCAGCAGGATCGAGAGCTGGCTCTCCCGCGAGAGTGCCTTCCTCGCTCAGAACGCGCTCTTTCTTGCCGTCGCATTCATCACCCTTTGGGGCACCGTGTATCCTGTAATCGCCTCCGTCTCTTCCGACGTTGCCATCACCGTAGGGGAGCCCTTCTTCAACAGAGTTAACGGGCCTCTCCTCCTCGTTATCATCTTCTTGATGGCCGTTGGTCCGTTGCTTCCATGGCGTCGCGCCAACGGCCGCGTAGTAGTTTCGGCGCTGAAATTTCCGTTGGGTGGCGCCGCCGTGGCGGTTGCGGTGCTGGCCGCGACCGGGGTCCGCGATCCAGTGCCGGTCACGGCCCTCGCGGTGTGCGCGATGGCGGTGACCGGCATTGTCCATGAGTGGGTACGGGGGACCATCTCGAGGCACCGCGGGGGGGAAAACTACGTCGTGGCCTACGGGCGACTGCTCACGGCCAACAGGCCGAGGTACGGTGGATACGTCGTCCACCTGGCGATAGCGATGCTCGCCATCGGTGCTGTAGGGTCGTCTTTCTACGCCGCTCAGAGGGACTTCGCCCTCGAGCCCGGGGAGTCGGCGTCGCTTGGACGGTATAGCTTTCAATATATCGACTTCGACAAGACCACGTACACTGATCGCGATGAGATCACGGCGCGATTCGACGTGTCGGCGGGCGGTAGCCGAATCGGTACTATGGAGGCCAGGCGGACCTTCTACCACGACTTCAGAATTGGCGCGACCCGCGCAGCGATCAGGAGCACCCCGGTGGAAGACTTCTACATCGTCCCGTCGGAGTTCGCCGATGACGGAAGCGCGGTCTTCCGCGCGTATGTGAACCCGCTGGTCTGGTGGATGTGGATGTCCGGGCCATTGTTCGTGCTCGGAGCCGCTCTGGCCATCTCGCCAAGGCGGCCCGCGCGCTTTCGCGCCCGTCGCTTTGCCGGAGCGGGCACAAACCGTGCGCGCATGACCGACGGTGGCCCGAACGTAGGGGCGAGTCTCGGACCCGCCAGCGCAGTCGAGATCCCGGAATGCTGATTCTCCTCGGCCTCGCGCTGATCGCAATTCCGGCCGTCGCGATCCTCTACCCGTTTCTGCGAAGACCGGACTCGAGCGGCATCGGTACCGGCGATCGATCGACCCAGGCAAAGCTTTCCCAGCACTGGGAGAGGGCGATCGAGGGGCTGAGGAACACAGAGCTCGATTGGTCAATCGGTAACCTCACCGAAGACGACTACCAGTTGCTGCGAGAGCAGTACATGACCGACGCCGCAGTGGCGCTCAAGGCCATAGAAGAGCTCGACTCCACAAGTGAAGCTGCTCCGGAGGGTGATGGTGAATGCGGCTCTTAGATTTCTCGCTGTGGCTGTCCTCGCGTTGGCCCTCTCCTTCGGCGCCGGAGGGACAAGGTACGCTCATGGCCAGACGCCAGACGATGATCGAGTCATCTCGGGACAGGTAGTAAACCGCACCGATGGCGAGTCCGCCGTTCCAGGACTGACCGTCATACTCCACCGCGATACTGCCGTTGGACACGACGACGAGGAGACGGTCACCGACGAGGAGGGGCAGTTCTGCTTCGAGGGAATGGAGTTCGACCCATCCATCAGGTATGGGGTTTCGGTGTTCTACCAGGGCACTTTCTACGGTACCGACGTCGATCTCGGCGACGGTTCTCCAGACCCCATGTTGCTGATTGTCTACGAAGCCACTCAGGACCAGAATGCCCTCACGGTATCCGCGGCGTCACTTCTGTTGACCGTGCCCGATGAGGATAATCGTACCCTGTGGGGTCTGGAGATCGTCAAGCTCCGCAACTCGACCGACACGGCGTATGTGCCCGGTTCGGACCCGATGAGTCGGATCCGGTTCGGCCTTCCGCCCGGCGCTGTCGAGCTCCAGGTACACACCACGATTCGCGACGCCGAGATGACTCAGGTAGACATCGGATTCGCGCTGAAGGCGAGCGTGCCGCCGGGCGAATTCGAGGTGATGTACGCCTACGTGTTTCCTTACGCCGGGGATAGGACAAACATCTCGAAGTCGTTCCCATACGGCGCGGACAGTGTTCGCATACTCGCGCCCTACGGAATTGGCGAGCTCCAGAGCGTCGATCTGGGGGCTTCGGAGATCGCCGACGTCGGAGGGAAGCCGTACCAACTAATTCAGGCTTCGAACGTCGCCAGGGGCGCCAGCATCTCGATCAATATACTGGACCTGCCGGCGCCCTCTACGAGTCAGCGACTGCGCCGCAGCCTAGGGGACATTCGTTTCGAGTACGTCGCGCCTGCCGGTCTCGTTCTATTGATGGGCCTGTTGGTCGGTCTCGCGCTGTTGCGCCGTCGCGGAACCGGTCGACGTCGGGCTCGATCGAACGATGGTGAAGAGCAGTCTCCACCCCCGACTGGGAAGACCGGGATAGAGTAGCGAAGTAGAGGTCGCCTAGGTAAGGGACCTAAGATAGAGACGATCAGACTCACGAAGATGGCGCCGTCAGTCAAATCCCGGCGCAGCAGGATGACGCGCTAGATTAGCGCTGTGTCGATCCTGAGGTCTCCAGCGGCCGAGTCGAAGACTCTCCGTCGGGTTCTCGCGGTAGGAGCCCAACGGCGTTTAATATCTCGGGGATTAACTCTTCCTGGCGATATGCCATCAGGTGTATCCCGCTAACTCCCGGTATCTCGCGTACCTGCTCGATGATTTCCACACAGATGCGTGTCCCTTCGGCCTTTTGCCGTCCGCGAGGGGCACCTTTCATTCGGGAGACGATATCGTCAGATATCACGACCCCGGGCACGTTTTCCCTCATCCACTCGGCGGTCCTGGCCGAGCGGAGCGGACCGACTCCGATGAGGATAAATGCCTTCTCGTGAAGGCCTCTGTCACGCGCCGCGCTCATGAACGACTGCAGCCGATCGACGTCGAAACAGTATTGAGTTTGGATGAAGTCTGCACCGGCCTCCACCTTCTTTGCCAACCTCAGCGGCCGTACATCGTGAGGTGGAGCAAAGGGGTTGCTGGCCGCTCCCAGGAATAGCCTCGGCGGAGCGTCGATGGCTCGGCCGCTCAACAAGCAACCCTTGTCGCGCATGTTGCGCGCAGTACTGAGTAGTGTCATCGACTCCAGGTCGAAGACCGGCTTTGTCTCGGGTTGGTCGCCGGCCTGGACCCCGTCACCTGTAAGGCATAGGAGGTTGCGCACGCCGAGGGCCGCCGCACCCAGGATGTCGGACTGGATCGCGATCCTGTTGCGGTCGCGGCAGGTGAGCTGCATCACGACGTCATGGCCTTGCCGTGTCAACAACGCGGCCATCGCCAGGCTCGACACGTTGGCGCTCGCCCCTGAGGAGTCGATGGTATTGACTGCGTCGCATGAGGCTACGACCACTCGAGCGTGGTCGTAGATGGCCTCAGGGTCGGTGGTACGGGGAGGGGTAAGTTCCGCGGTTACCGCGAAGCGCCCCGAACGCAGGACTCGCTCCAGGCGGGAACCCGACTTCATCACTCCCAACCGTCGGGCGGAGTCCCCGAAATCCTGCTAAACTCGTTGACCCACGCCGAGCTTCCCACTAGTCTTTGGTCGGGAGGTGGGATGATGCTGAGTATCCCCGAACCATAGGACGGCATCTTACTGGAGCGTTCCCAGGCCTTTACCCAGACACAAGGCATGTCGGGAACAACCTCGCAGTGGCCGTTGGGTCGGACGCCTCCGCACGGTCCGTTGCGAAGGTTCTTTGGACAGGTCATGGGGCACGTCATCCCCGTACTGTGAAGTACACAGTCGCCGCACATTTGGCAGTCGAACAGGGGTCGTTTGGTGATCTTCTCCCCGAAGACGAACAGGCTCTCCATCTTGGTACCTGGCTTGAGGATTCGACGAAAGGGCCGCAGTAGTGCATACGAGGTGGCGTACGCGACTTCCAGCAACCGGGGCCTGTTCTGTAGTCGTCTGAGCATCTTTCGTATCGCCTCGTGCTTTGCCGTCGTCCCGCCGTGGCTGAGATCAGAGCTCTCAGCCACAGCCAATAATGATACAGCATAAGCCAGTACACTCGCTGCTTGCCGACAACTCATTCGAGGAGCAACAAAAGGGGCCCGAACCGCGCCCACAAGCTTGACGCTGTTCCTGAGCCGCTGCTACACTCGCTCCGGTCGCCACGCCAATTAAAATCAAGCGAAGGAGCCCCATCGAAGTGAACGATCTAGCTACGCGAATCGACGAGATGATTGAGGAGAAGAGCCTCCTGAAGCACCCGTTCTACCAGGCCTGGACAATGGGTTCATTGCCGGTGGAATCACTGAGGGACTATGCATCCCAGTACTACCACTTCGAGAAGGCGTACCCGATGTTCCTGAGCGGCCTGCACTATCGCTGCTCAGACCAGCATATACGCCAACTGCTTCTGGATAACCTGTGGGACGAGGAGCACGGCGACGAGAACCACGTCGAGCTTTGGCTCAGGTTCTGTGATGCCCTGGGCCTGGACCGGGACGAAATCCGGCGAGGCGAGCCGAACGCGGCGACGGAGGAACTGCTTGCCACCTACCGAGAGTTGACCTCCGATTCTTCGCTGGCGGCTGGGGCGTCGGCACTTTATGCGTACGAGTCCCAGGTACCAGCGGTAGCCAAAGAGAAAATCCGAGGGCTTCGCGAGTTCTACGGGATTGACGACCACAGGTCCGTGGAGTTCTTCTCCGTTCACCAGACGATGGACGAGGCGCACTCCAACGCTGAGCGAGACATGGTGCTTACCCTCGCCGCAACCGATGAAGACGACGCAGACTCCCTGGAAGCCGTTGACCGTTCCAGCGATGCCCTGTGGCGGTTCCTCGACGGCGTCTATTAGGTCGCTCGTTTTCGCTGTTAAGGCAGGGACCCTACGCCTTTAACCAGGCTGCGTAGCAGCTGTCGTGCTGACTGCAGCATGCGGTACCGCCGACGAAATCGAGCCAACGCCGACTCCTATCCTTACCCCATCGCCGACCACGGTCGTGTCACCCTCGATACCAGTGCTGACAATATGGTCGTACGACGGCAGGACGTACTCAGTCGTCTCCGGAATCGCGGTGCCCCTTATTGGTTACTCGTATTGGGACCCCAAGCAGCTTAAGCAGATCGTGGTACCGGACGGCGAAGGGGTAGCGGTCTATTTGTCGGACCAGCAGATCAACTGTCGGGAATACCCTTTCTTCGAGCAAGACATGTTTCCTCCCCTCCCCACCGCACAAGGCGCGACGATAACTATCAACCTCCCTGAAAAGGCCCGCGGGTACCACGACGCCTCCTTCGATGTACAGGGCCCAGGTCCTGACGCGAGAGCAAGCACCGACCGTGTTAGCGGCGGCTTCTTAGTGAAGGGTACGGATGACACAGAGCGCGTTGAAGGGTGGCTGGAATACGATAGCGTCGAGCACTACCCGGAATCGCCGAAGGTCCAAGCGCAGGGTTCTTTCGACGTTCCGCTTTGCCCGTAGGCCAGGCTCGGTCCACCCATCCTTGCGAACCCTCTTTACTCGGTCTGATCGCCTACCGACACTGCTCCACTAACGACTCGGGCTTCGTTGGCCTGTGCCCGGTTCCGATTGTCTGGCGGAGAGACGTCCCCCGCCCGAAGCAGCCAATACCAGACTGCCCAGGCGCCGCCGATTATCGGTGGGATCAGCCCCCAGAAAACCGCGAAAGCGCTGAACACCCGGTCCCCTGATCTCTCGGCCGAATCGGTGGACGCCCACACGACGCCCCTCGCCAGCATTGCAACGCCCACGACATGCAGAAGATACGTCCCGACGCCCAGCCCCAGCAACCATCCAATTCGCTGCGCCATCCCTATGCCCACGGCCCCCAGAATCAGAGCCGAGAGCAGTATGAGGCCGTAGTGAAGCGTGAAACCTTCGATGGAAATCAACGCGTGAGTCGGATGCGAGAAGATGATGTGCGAACCGACCACTCTTAGAGAGAACTCGGCCGGGAGGAGCGTCTCGGCTGCCGCAGTCAGAGCTTCGTTGTAGCGCTCCGCGACGCCCAGCCACAACAGGGGGAGCAGAAGGACCAGAACGAGAACCCGGAAGGAGAAGGTCAGTAACCTACTGGTCCCGAGCAATCGCCAGCCTCTCGACCCAGATAAGCCACAGAATGATGGCGCTAAGAATGATCGCGGTCTGCCAGACCAGCAGGTGGGCTATTTCCAGGTATTGAGGATACGCAGACCCGATCAGGAACAGGTTGATGATTCTGACGAGGTTGATCGCGGTCAGAACTACGATCCCCAGTGCAATTCCGATTCCCTTGGCCTTCATCGATGAGGGGTACGCGACGACCGCTCCAATAAAGAGCACCAGCGGGCCTACAGCGGTGCTCTCGGCGACGATGTCGACCGCAAACGTGCCCGAAGAAGAACAGAATCGTCCCGACGAGCTTGAGGCCGTAGCTGGCCCACTGGGCGGTCCAAGCCGCTACGTGGTCAACAAGTCTGTTGCCGAGAAAGCCGTAGTCGATAGCTAGCGCTAGTGCCAGGCTTACCATGAGACCGAGCCACGATCGCACGATAGTCGAGGCACGTTCAGGTCCGATCCCGGCGCAGATGCCTGTAGCTGCTGACCGCTCATTGGCTTTTTACCATCTCCCCCGTCGATGGGGGAGAGTTGGAGACGGGGTTATCCCGTCCGCTAGGCAGATCGTTTTCGCCGAAGGTCTGTGCGCCGCCTACCAGGGTCTCGGCTGTAGGGTCTTCGTAAACGCCCACCCGACGAACCCCTCCGCGACCCAGATCAACGCCGTCGCGATCGGCGAATTCCAGTCGGACAGCAGCCACATGGCAATGATCGGCAGACCGCTTATCGCCAGACTAGACCGATCCTGTTCGGGGTCTTCATTGTGAGGTAGTTTTGCACGCCGGTGGACGGCCGGCGAACGCGGTAGGAGCGCATTGCCCCGTTACAGGGCCAAGCACATCCTGCCATTCATCAGGCCGTCGCCCCGATTGCTGGGCGTTCGGGTCCAAAGCTACAATGTTGTGCATATGAAAGTCTCGCAACCTCGGTTGTCGTCCCTGAATGTCGCCAGGGCATTCTACGGCCTCACCAGCAAAGGCGTTCTGCTCGGCGTAGCTCTCGCCCTCGTCTTCGGTTGCGCCGTTGGGCTACGTTTCTACGGGCTCGATTGGGACCGCGGGTACGACTGGACGCCCCACCCTGACGAGCGGGCTATCCTGATGAGGGTTGGGGAGCTCTCCCCGCCGTCACTGGGTAGCCTTGGAGACCTGCTGAGCGCGGAAGAGAGTCCGTGGAATCCAGGGTGGTTTCCGTACGGCAGCCTCCCACTGTACCTGCTGAAGGGCGTCCAGCTCGCGTACAATGCCTTGTTCAGCGAAGATCTGCACGACCTGCGCGTGGCAGGCCGCGCTCTTTCGGCGCTGGCCGACGTCGGCACGCTGGTGCTCGTGTACCTCCTCGGGAGCCGGATCTACGGGCGCAGGGAGGGCTTGCTGGCGGCAACGCTTCTTGCGCTGGCCGTACTCCACATCCAGCTCAGCCATTTCTATGCCGTCGACACCATCGTGGCGCTTTTCGCCATGGCGACGCTCTATTTCCTGTACAGAGTCGCGAGCACGGGAAGAACGGCCGACTCGGTATTGGCGGGTGTGTGCGTCGGCCTGGGTCTGGCTACCAAGGTGAGCCTGGCGCCCATACTCATCTCCTTCGTCATGGCCCACCTTCTATACCTGGCAGCAAGCGACGCGTCGGGCGTGGCGTCCGGTGAGAGACTTCCCCGAGTCATCCGCGGGCTCATCCTCGGCGCGGCGGCTTCGGTGGTCGCGTTCGTCGTGGCCCAACCTTACGCGCTCCTGGACTGGTCTCGCTTTTTGGCGGACTTCACTGAGCAGTCGGAGATGGTGCGTCGGATCAGGGACTACCCGTACACGCGACAGTACATAGACACGACCCCATACCTCTACCAGGGACGCCAACTCGCGGTCTGGGGCCTAGGTTGGCCGCTCGGTGTCGTCGCCTGGGCATCTCTTCTGTACGCGGCGGTCCGGGGGCTCCGTGTACAGCTGGCGCTGTTATACCTGGCTCTTGGCTGGGGGCTGCCAGCCGCCCTGCTACTCATATCGAACGGCGTGCCTGCCATCCTGCTCGCCTCGGCCATCGCCTTCGCGGCGCTGCTGGCGACGGTCCCTGTCCGGTCGGCTGGCTCGCGCCTGAACGCCATTCTGCTGTCGTGGGTCGTTCCGTACCTGCTGATCACGGCCTCTCTCGAGGTCAAGTTCCTTCGATACCTGATACCGGTGACTCCGGTGTTGGTGCTGTTCGCCGCTCAGATGCTGTTCCATATCTGGGACTGGGCATCTCGGCGGGCGCCGTCACTCCGGCCGTGGCTCATCGGTGGACTGGCGGCGCTGGTGGGCGTGACAGGCTTCTACGCCCTGTCGTACATGGCGGTCTTCTCCCAGCCGCATACCGCGGTACGTACAGCCGAGTGGATCAACGCCAACGCTGACCCGCAGTCCATCATCCTGAGGGAGCATTGGGAGGAGGGAATACCTAACCTCCACGGTTACGAGTTCCGCGAATTACCGCTCTACGAGAACGATGGCCCGCAAAAACTCGAACGCATTTCGCGTGATCTTGCTGAGGCCGACTACATCGTCTTCTACAGTAACCGGCTCTACGGCACCATCCCACGGCTGCCAGAGCGCTACCCACAGAGCAGTGAGTACTACCGTCTTCTGTTCTCCGGTGATCTGGGCTACGAGCTGGCGAATGTCGAAACGGCGTACCCGGAGCTTCTGGGCGTCAGCTTTGTCCACGACACGTTTGGCCGCCCGGAGCTGCTAGAGCCTGAGGGCTTGGACCAAAACGGACGAAGCTGGCTCGCTCTCAACCTGGGCTTCGCGGACGAAAGCTTCTCGGTCTACGACCACCCGACGGGGATGGTGTTCAGGAACGCGGGCCGCCTCGACGCCTCGACGATACAGAGCGCCATCGAGGGCCAGGCATCGGACCCGCCCCCTCTGGTGCCGGGCGCCGGTGTCTACGAGGGGATCGACAAAGACGGCGGTCTTCTGATGTCAGCCGCGGACGCCGAGGCCCAACGGCGTGGCGGCACCTGGACCGAAATCGTCCGCCCGGGCAGCTGGGCGAGCAGGTTCCCGGTGGTCGCCTGGCTTCTGGTCGTCGAAAGCCTGGCGTTGATAGTCGCGCCGCTCGCTTTCGTTGTCTTCAGGCCGTTACCCGACAGAGGGTTTCTGTTCTCGAAGGCCCTGGGACTGCTGTTCGTATCCTTGCTCGTCTGGCTCATGGCCAGCACTCACTGGATGGCCTTCTCGCGTGGGTCGATCGCCGTTTCGGTCGCAATCGTCGCGGTAGCGTCGCTAGTCGTCGTGACGGAAAACCGCCAACAGATAGTCGAATTCGTGAGACGGCGTTGGGGCGTCCTCCTCTTGGGTGAGGCGATCTTCCTGACCGCGTTCCTGGCGTTCGTGGCGCTGCGAATGGCGAACCCGGATCTTTGGCACCCATTCCGCGGCGGCGAGAAGCCGATGGACCTAGCCTACTTGACCGCTGTCTTGCGATCGAGCTACATGCCACCATACGACCCTTGGTTTGCCGGGGGTTACATCAACTACTACTACTATGGGCAATTCATGGTTGCCACTCTAATCAGGGCCACTGGAATCGACCCGACGGTCGCCTTCAACCTAGCTGTGCCGCTCTTTTTCGCTCTTACGATCGGGTGCGCCTTCTCCCTCGTCTACAACCTCGCCGAAGGGACGCTATCTCGCCTGAGGGTCACTCGCGCCTCACGTATTTCTCCACTGTTGGCCGGTTTGTTTGGGGCGATGTTCGTGGCAGTGATCGGCAACCTCGATGGGGCGATTCAGGTAGGCCATGGCATCTGGCGCGTCTGGATGCTGAACATGCCTTTCGGGGAGTTCGATTTCTGGCTCAGCAGCCGGATGATGCCTCCGGACCCGCCCGGTGTCGAGATTACCGAGTTCCCATTCTTTAGCTTCCTGTTCGCCGATCTCCACGCCCACATGATGGCGCTGCCGTTCACGGTACTCGCATTGGGGGTGGCCCTAGCTGTCGTATTGGGGGCATCGAGTAGTCTCGTGTCGAGCCAGTCAGCGATGAGCGGCCGACCGCGCGGTGCTTGGGCCGCCGACGAGATCATTCGGTTGGCGACCCTTGGCGTCGTGGTTGGCGCGCTGCGGGTCATCAACACATGGGACTACCCCACGTATATGCTCATCTCGGCCGCTGTCATCTTCGTCGCGGCCTACGTCCGGCGTGGAGGACTTGGCCTTCTGACACTCGCGGAGGCTGGAGCCAAAGCCTCGCTGGTTTTTGTCGTAGGCTACGTTGCTTTCCTCCCGTTCCATATGAACTATGAGACCTTTTTCAACAGCCTGGAGTCGACCACGAACCAGACGGTGTTGTGGCAGTTCCTGGCGATCAGCGGCCTCTTTGTGTTCATCATCGGGTCCTTCCTGGTCGTGGAGTCGAAAGAGGCCTGGCTGCCGATCTGGCGGACTGCGCGTAGGGGCGCCCTGGCCGTCGCCCAGGTCGGACCGACCGTCAACGATCCCGTAGGGTTCCAAGACGCCCGGCCGATTGGCTTCATGCGGGTAGGGCTGATTGCGGCAGTGGCAGCAATCGCCCTGATCAGCCTATCGGTTTTCGTTTCCGGTCGGACAGGAAGCACCATTCCGTTCCTCATCGTTCTGGAAGCGATGGTCCTGGTGGCAGGCATCCGACTGCTGACCCGGCCGGCCCTTGAGGCGCCTCACACGGTCTACGTTCTGGTGCTCATCGGTGTCGCCCTGGCGCTGGCTGTCGGGCTAGACATCTTCCGCGTCGAAGGCGACATCGACCGAATGAACTCGGTGTTCAAGGTCTATCTGCAGATCTGGGTGCTGCTGGCTCTGGCCGCGTCCTATCTGCTATGGCGTCTTTTCGCCGGGCTCTGGAGCCCGACCTCGACGCCAGGATGGGTCAGGAGAGCATGGGTCGGGATGCTGCTCGCCCTTGTTGTGAGCGCTTCGATATACCCCGTCCTCGGGACCCAGGACCGGCTACGCGACCGATACGAAAGCCGCGTCCTACCGCGAACTCTGGACGGACTCGCGTATATGGACGAACAGATGTACAACGACCAGGGCGGCCAGATACACCTGTCGTCGGACCGAGACGGCATCCGTTGGCTACAGAACCACGTGCAGGGCTCTCCCATAGTCCTCGAAGGGGTCACGCCCATCTACCGCTGGGGAGGCAGGGTCTCGATATACACCGGACTGCCTACGGTCGTCGGCTGGCAATGGCATCAGGAGCAGCAGCGGTGGGGCTACCGCGACGAGGTGGGGCGCCGGGTCGCCGACGTACTCCGCATCTACAACACAACAGACGTCGGTGAAGCCCTCTCGCTGATGCGCCGGTACAGGGTCGAATACGTGTACGTGGGTGAATTGGAACAGCTCTACTACCAGCGGGAAGGGCTGGCAAAGTTCGACGAGGGGCTTGGAGGCGAGATCGAGCAGGTCTACGCCAACGAGCATGTCAAGATTTATCACCTGCAACGGGGCTAGTAGAAGCGACCTCGCTAAAGCGCCATTGATGGACGTCATAATCTGGCGTACTATGTTGGCGTGGGCTAGTAGCTCAGCTGGTTAGAGCGCAGTCCTGATAAGACTGAGGTCCCTGGTTCGAGTCCAGGCTGGCCCACCACACAGATAGACGAGCCCAGGCACCCTCGATTTGGTATAGGCAACACTTACCGCCTGTTGGGCTTTTGTTAGAATGCGCTGCTCAACGACGATCCCAGAACTGGAAATGTGGAGACGCCCATGACGATCAAACGCCACCCTCAAGGAATGCTAGGGCCGTGCGACACGCCCTGGAACGAACGGTACGAGCTTGATGAGCCCGTGTTCCGCAGACACGTCGAGGGGATGCTGGACGCCGGCTTTCGCGAGGTCTACGTCATGGGGACGGCCGGCGAGGGCTACGCGATGACCGACTCGCAATTCCAGAACGTCGTCGACGTTTTCGTCGACGTCACCGACCGCCCGGGCGTCACGCCGCAGGTCGGCGTTATCAGCCTCTCGACCGGGCATATCATCGAGCGGCTGGGCTACGTCTACGATAAGGGCGTTCGCATGCTTCAAATATCGCTGCCGTCCTGGGGCCCGCTCAGCGACTCCGAG
>CAUZJF010000029.1:0-13486 GCA_963579975.1 Dehalococcoidia bacterium | reverse complement strand
AGATGAAAAAAGGGCGGAGTCTTACCCCTGCCCCCTTTGGGGAAAGGTTGGGAAGGGGGAGAAAGCCAACCCTCGTACACCCTATGTTCAGGGAAATGACAAGGGCTATTGTGTGGCCGACCTCACGTCAGCCGTTCACTAGCTCGAACCCCTGGGTCCGGGTTCCTCGGACCTGACTTCGACCGTCCGGACTCGGACCGAATCGACGTCTCTCGAAACGTATCCAATGTGCCGGCCGTCGGGCGACCAGGCTGGCGCCTCGTGCGTTTCTGGTGGTGTCGTAGGTTGTGTGATTGGAATCACTCCATCGGCGCCATCCACCTGCAACACGTACACCTCACTCTTGCCTGGCGCGGTTGGAGGGACCCTCAGATACGCTCCATCAAAGGCGACGAAGCTCCCATCAGGAGACCATACCGGCCGGGTGTCGTCTGTGTTAGGGCTGTTGGTCAGGTTGATAGCCCTGCTGCCGTCGGTGTTCATCATGTATATATCGAAATTGAGCCCCGTAGCCAACGCTCTAAGGTTCGATCGGCCGATGTTGGCGAACGGCTGGACCGATTGGTTCTCCTCCAAATGCTCCTGAAACTCCGTCTGTGGACGGGCCGTGGCAAACGCAATCCGCGTCCCGTCCGGCGACCACATCGGGTCGACGTCGGTTACGTCGTTATCTGTTAGCCTGGCGAGCCCGCTGCCGTCCGCGTTGATCGTGTATATCTCGCTGTTGCCGTCTCTGGTCGATTGGAAGATGAGCTTACCGCCATCAGGCGACCATTGCGGTCGCCGGTCCGAAGCGAGGTCGAACGTCAGCCGCGCGGTATCGCGCCCATTGATGTCGATCACGTAGATGTCGGGGCTGCGGCGCTCGGGACGCGGTAGGGCGCCTTGCTGAGGGTTCTGTAGTAGCTCGAGTTGAAGAACGTCGCGATTGGAAACGAACGCGATCTTCGTCCCGTCAGGAGACCAGGCGATATCGGTATAAAGGGACGGGAAATTGGTGAGGTTGCTACGCCCGGAGCCGTCGGGGCGGACCACGTAGATGTCATAGCCCCGCGAGCCTTTCGAGATGTAGGCAATCCAACTCCCGTCGGGCGACCAGACCGGATGGCTGGACTCTTCGGCGCTGTTGGTGATATTCGTCCGGTCGTCCCCATCCACGCTTTGGACGAAGATGTCGTAGCTCCCATCTTCGTCGGCTGCGAAAGCCACCCTCGTACCGTCCGCCGACCAGCTTGGACCAAGTTCGTCGACTGTATTTCGCAACGACTGGTTGCCAAGACGAACGAAGCCGTAAGTTCCGATGACAACCCACGCAGCTACCAACGCCACTCCGACGAGGACGCCTACTACCAGCAGATAGCCTGTAGAGCCAAAGAACCGATTCATGCAGCTTCACTCGTTGAAGACTAGCGGGGGGAATGCCAACGTTTCCAAAGTATAGTCAGGTTTGCTGAGGGCCGTCCAATGAGAAGAAAACGAGCCGGCGTCATCTCACACCGTTAACGGCCACCTGGGCGCCGAGAAATGCCCGACGTACTATCGAGCGATCGGCGCTGTGACCTGGCGAATCCGGTTCGACGTAAGCTCCGCTACGAGGAACGACCCGTCCGGCATGACGGCCACCGCATGAGGGCCAACCAGCGTAGCGCTCGTGGCGGGTCCGCCGTCCCCGAGGTCTCCGGAACCTCCACCCGCGACGACAAAGACCTCGCCTGTGGCAACGTCAAGCTTGTAGACATTAACGTCGGCGACGATGTAAAGGTTGTCCTCACCGTCCACCGCGACGTCTTTGGCGACGGACCCAAACACTTTCACGGCGTCCTGGCTGGCGCCGTCTGGCGGGGAGTTACCTCGTGCCACCGAGCTGATGATGCCGGTAGCGGCGTCTACTTTACGAACCAATTGATTCCCGCTGTCGGCGATATAGACGTTGCCCCGGCTGTCTATTGCGACACCTGTTGGGCTACTGAGAACCGCCTCGGTAGCCAGCCTGCCGTCACCGACCAAACCCTCTCGCCTCTCTTGTTGGGTGATCGTGGTGCCGCCTGCAACGGTGGTGACTTCCCCCGTCGCGGCGTCTACCCTCCGGATCCGGTGCCCGTCACTGTCCGCGATGAAGATGTTCCCTTTGGAGTCTATCACTACGTCGACAGGTCGAGACAGATAGGCCTCGTCCGCCGGACCGCCGTCGCCGGTATACCCCTGGAGCCGCAGATCCGAAGTCACCTCGATGCCACCAGCGACCGTGGTTATAACACCTGTCGTGGCATCGATCTTGCGAATGCGCTGATTGTCGGTGTCCGCGATGTATATATTGCCTTGCGAGTCAACCGCTATCCCTTCAGGAACATCCAGTAGCGCGCCCTTGGCGTCGACTCCGTCGGCGTCGTAACCGGGAGATCCCGTTCCAGCCACCGTCGTAATCACCCCGGTCCCGCCGTCGACCCGACGAACACGGTTATCGCCTGATACATAGATGTTCCCGTGGCCGTCTACGGCCACACCGCTGGGAGCGTAAATCTGAGCAGCGATCGCGGGGCCGCCGTCGCCGCCTGAGCCGGAATCACCAGTGCCGACGACCGTAGAAATGTCGCCGACGGGGTAATCCGGGATGGTTGCATCTTCCGCCTCCCCATCGCCGCCGCACGACGTCAAGAGAAGGGCCGCCAGGGACGCCATCAATACAGCCCCCCCAAGGCGCGCGCGAGACCGACGTTCCAGACCGCCCTCATGAACATTCAAGGTGAGCATAGAGAACCTCTGATCGGGTGGGACAAACAGTAGCACGGGGCCAAGAACGAGTCAAACGAGGAAGCTCAGGTCTTGGGGGGGCCTGTCCACGCGGCCCGCGTGGCTCAGGACACCGGGTCGATGACCATGCGACGACCTAGGGCGTGTACTTGACGATCTTGTTCCCCTTCAGGTCGGCTATGTAGAGGTTTCCGTCACCGTCCGCAGCCACAGACCTTGGCGGACTGAAGTTCGTGAATGTGATTTGCATCGCGCCGCTGCCCATATAGCCATCGGTGTCGTACTGCTTGCCGGTAATCGCCCCGCCTCCTACGGCAGTGGTGATAATCCCGGAGCTTAGATCGACCGCGCGGATCACGTCGTTTCCCATGTCGGCTATATACAGGACCCCGTCAGGCCCGACTGCCAGGTCGTGGGGAATCCGCATCATCGCCTCGTTCGCCGGTCCGCCGTCACCCGAGTACCCCAAACCTTGAGTCGCGACTTTACGTTTCCCGGGCTGTACCTGGTCCAGGGTCTCGTCGCTGCCGTGAACGCCAGTCCCAGCCAATGTTGTTATGATTCCCGTTGCGCCATCCACCTTGCGGATCCGCTGGTTATCTGTGTCGGCAATGTAGAGGTTGTCGTCGGCATCGAACGCAAGGCCCATCGAGTCCGCGATCTTCGCCTCGTTGGCCGGTCCGCCATCCCCTTCGACCCCTCGTACACCTGATCCCGCATACGTCGAGATCAGCCCCGTCGCGACATCAACCTTGCGCACCCGGTCCTCAGCTACGAAATAGATGTTCCCCTTGCTGTCGACCGCGACGTCGCGAGGCTCCCTGAAATACGCCTCCGTCGCCGGGCCACCGTCGCCTGTGTTGACCCGTCGTATCGCAACAGGTTGACCTCCACCGGCAACCGTCGTGATAATCCCGGTAGCTACGTCCACCTTGCGAATGCGACCATTCCCGCTGTCGGCGATGTAGAGGTTCCCATCCGCATCCATGTCAAGCCCCTCGGGCAACTTGAGCCTTGACACCGCCGCCTCAGCATCGTCGCCGCCATAGCCTGGGCTTCCGGTACCGGCGAACGTGGTCATGACGCCGGTGGCCGCATCGATCCTGCGGACTCGATGGTCGCCGGCTATATACACATTACCGTCGCCGTCGACCGCAACGCCCATCGGCCCATAGATCTCGGCCGCCGTGGCCAGACCGCCGTCACCCCCGAAACCGCCACCGGCCTCACCTACCAGTACTTTGAACCCGCCCGTACCCGCCTTGGACGCGCGCAAGACGTCCGTTCCGGCAGCGGCCGGCTCTTGAGCTTCTTTTTCCTCTGCCGACCCGCACGAGACCAGCAATGTCGCCACGGCGAGGGCTACCAGAACCAATGCCCAGCGGGCACTTTGTAAGAGGAGCGAGTCCGCCGGTATGTTACTAGCCATTCCAGCCCTCCCCCCAACGATACGACCAATACTATCGATGTGGATTGGCATGGTCAATCAGGCGAAATCGGCGCTTTCGTTCGTGTTCTAGCCCCACTCTTCGACGCGTACGACGTTACCGACCTCTCGGACGACCTCCAGCTCTTCGAGAAGGCGGATGGCATCCTGCATCGCGGCCTCGCCGGCACGGTGGGTGGTGATCACCAGTTCCGCGGTTTTGGCCTCCTCGTCGGTACCTTGCTGTATTACGGAGTCGATACTGATCTGAAGGTCCCCGAGCACGGTGGCTATCTGAGCGAGAACTCCAGCCCGGTCGACCACATCTATTCGGAGGTAGTACTTTGTCTCTAGATCGAGCATGGGCCGGACCGGCAGGTTGGAATCCAGCCTGGTGGGGATGGTCGGCGGGACACCTCCCACCACGCTGCGCGCGATGTCGATCACGTCGGCCACGAGCGCGCTGGCAGTGGGAAGCGACCCCGCTCCCTGCCCATGGAAAAGCACGCGGCCCGCTAGGTCCGTCTCAATCTCGATCGCGTTCAGCACTCCATCGACCTTCGCCAGCGGCACGTCCGAAGGCACAAACACGGGGTGCACCCTGGCCTGAACATACCCGTCGTCCTTGCGGGCCATGGCAAGCAGCTTTATGTTGTAACCCAGCTCATTCGCGTACTGGAAGTCCCGCGCCTTGAGCCTGCCGATCCCTTCTTTGTATACGTCGGTGTCTCTTACCCTTGACTGGAACGCCAGCGTCGACAGGATCGCGAGCTTGTACGCCGCGTCAACGCCCTCGATGTCGTTGGTAGGGTCCGCTTCGGCGTAGCCCAACTCTTGCGCTTCTCGTAGCGCGTCTGCGAAGTCGACGCCTTCACGGGCCATCTTCGTGAGGATGTAGTTCGTGGTCCCGTTTATGATGCCGTTGATGGCCACGAACTCGTTGGCTGTTAGATCGCGGAGCAGGGGTCCGATAATCGGCGTACCACTGGCCACGCTCGCCTCGAACCGCACGTGGACCCCTTTTTCTCGGGCGTGCGCAAGAACATCGGGGCCGTGACGCGCCATGACTTCCTTGTTGGCTGTGGCCACATGCTTCCCAAGAGTCATCGCCTCGAGGATGTAGTCGAGCGCGGGCTGCTGTCCACCGATCACTTCGACCACTATGTCGACGTTGGGGTTGTTCAGGATCTCGCCCGCCTCGGTCGCGATGAGAGCGGACGAGACTGGATGGTCTCGGTACTTGGCCCGGTCTCGGACCAACACGCCCTCTAGAACAACGGGGCGCCCGATTGCGGCCTCGATTCGCTCAGCGGCCTCTCGCAATACCTGGGCGACACCACTGCCGACCACGCCCAGGCCCAGAAGGCCTACGCCGATTTTGGTTGGATTGGACAATTACCATTGCTCGCCGCGAGATAGAGTCCTGACGGGCGGAATAGCTTAGTGCAGCCCGCAGGCATCTTAGCAGCAGACGCAAAATCCACGCCGTGCAGCGCTAACGAGCCAACCACAACCCGAGCCTCGTCAAAAACCACCCTGCCGTCAAGCTAGGATGCTACCCCTCTTTGGCTTCGGCGGCCGGGGCTTCGGCCGAAGGAGCCTCTGGAGCCGCGGCTTCATCCGCAGGGGTGTCGGCAGGGGACGCCTCAGGCACAGGAGTTTCGACCGCGGGGGCTTCAGTAGCCGGCGATTCGGCAGGAGGAGCGTCACCGGCCGGCGCATCGGCCGGAGGTGATGCTGGGGCTGCGGCCGGAGGTGGTGGTGGCGGCGGACGACCGGAGGACTGCTCGAACCGGCTACCGCCGGGCAAACGGTGCCCTCGACTGTACGGCAGCATCGCAAGATGCCTGGCGCGCTTGACGGCGTGGGCCAACCCTCTCTGGTGCTTCGAGCAGGTGCCGGTCTTGCGCCTCGATTCTATTTTGAACTGGTCCGACAGGTACCGCTTCAGGGTAGCCGTGTCTTTGTAGTCGATATACGTAGCATGGTTTACACAGAAACCGCATACTTTTCGGCGGGCGTAGTAGCGCGGCCTTCCGCGCCTGGGGGCGCCCCTACTTGGTCCACCACGTCTCGGGCCTGTCGTCACTTTATGCCTCGACTCTCGATACTGAAGTATTTACCACGGAAGGTCTTCGACGTCTCCCGCCGGAGCCGGTTCTCCCCCGCCTTCCGGACCGCCCGCCGGGGGACGATCTAGGAAACGAACGTCGCTTGCACTGATCTCGTTGCCTGCACGCAGCTGGCCATCCTGTGTTGTCCAGGGGCTGCTCTTTAGCCTCCCCTCCACGTATACCTTCATACCTTTGGTGACGTACTGGTTGCACGTCTCCGCCATCCGGTTCCAAGCACTCACGCGGAACCACTCCGTTTCCTCGTGCTGTTCTCCATCGGCAGTCGTGTATCTACGGTTAGTGGCGACGTTGAACGAAGTCACCGGGTTACCGTTGGGCGTATATCTCATCTCCGGGTCGTTGCCTACGTTGCCGATCACCAGCATTTTGTTCATAGACATAGCGTTACTGACCCCTTACCAGTCGCCGAATCACTCTTCGGTTTTCTCACGGGGCTTGTGTACCGAACTCACGAGGAAACGAAGAACGTCCTGTGACGCACTCAAACTTCCGTTGAGACCGGCCACCGCGCTGCCGTCCAGGGAGAACCGCGTCAGGACGTAGTTGCCCTCATTGAAGTTTTCCACGGGGAAAGCGAGCGGACGAAGGCCCCAGGTATCGTGCTCAGCAACGCTTCCACCTTGCTCGGTGATTAGCCCGTCGAGGTGCTCCGTGGTGGCCGTGATCTCCTCTTCCGTGGCCTCCGGACTGAGCACAATCACCATTTCATACTCTCTTAGCTTTTCAGCTACCAAGAACGACTCCTTGGCGCCATTTCCCGGGCGCGGCAGGGATTATAGCATGCGCTTGGAACGCGTAACAACGCGGACAGCTCTCATAAGGGTCGCGCTCCGGCGAACCGAACACCGGAGCGGCTGTCAGACCAATCTAGCTACGTAAGATCGATGCTAGCGGTGCGTTTAGTAGCGGGGGCCTTCGCCATCGCCACCACCGCCACCGCCACTGCGAGGCTCGCGCGGGCGGGACTCGTTTACGACTATCGGTCGGCCCCTTAGCTCGGAGCCGTTCAGCGACTCGATCGCCGCGTTGGCCTCGTCGCTGTTTGTCATTTCGACGAAGCCGAAACCTCGGGAACGGCCCGAGTAACGGTCCATGATGATCGTTGCCGACCCTACCTCGCCGTACGCCTCGAAGGCCTGTCGAAGGTCTTCGTCTGTCGCCTCATAGGCGATCTTGCCGACGTAGATATTCATGCGGTGCTCCCGATAAACTCAGATTCTCCTCTGACTGGCCAAGCGCCGCACGCGTAATCGACTGACATCTCGAACGCTTAAAGCGGAACGTCCCAACACTATCTCGGAGTTCGGTCCATTGTAACATAAGGTCACAACTCGGTCGGACGCTTTGACAGAGTCTATCGGTTTTCGGCGCCTCGCCGAGATTCGCTGTGGCCGACAAGCTCACCTCGGTACAAAGCCACCCAATCCGTTCGTCCTGAGCCCGTCGAAGAACCTCCCGTAGGACGATAATCGGAAGACCCTGGACGCTTTGACACCTAGCTTCGCCCGCAGCTATAATCAATCTGGCGGAAGGCGCGTGTGGGGATATAGCTCAACTGGGAGAGCGCGGCGTTCGCAATGCCGAGGTTGGGGGTTCGAGTCCCCCTATCTCCACCAACTACGTGCCAAGACCGGAACGCGACACACCTTATGGCTGATACACTCCTCGTATACACCCATCCTGACTGCGAGTACTCGGACGCCCTCAAGAGAGAACTGGACACGGCCGGGACGGTCTACGACGAGGTCAACCTCGCCCTTCGCCCCGAGGCTTGGGCCCAGGTCAAAGAACTGACGGGCGGCGAACGCATCACGCCGGTATCCGTAGAGGGAGAGTTCGTAACCGTCGGCTTTGGCGGTATAGGTTGAACGTTCTGAACGGGGCCGTCGGCCCCGCACCACCAGGCCGAAAGCGCAACCCACGACTCACAACCTCATAAGGTAGGCGCTTACCTCCTCCCCTCTCGGGGAGGATTGAGGAGGGGGCGCGCCGTACCACATCAAGTGAGCCCTCCATGAACACCGTCGCATTGTTTGACCTTAACGGCCGCGCCGCTATCGTGACGGGCGGAGGCACTCACCTGGGACGGGCGATGGCAACGGCTTTGGGCGAGCTAGGTGCGTCGGTCGTAATCGCAAGCCGGCGGCGCGAGCTCTGCGAAAAGGTCGCCGGCGACCTTCGGCAGGCCGGGATCGACTGCACCGGGCAAGGCTGCGACGTGACAGTTGAGGACGAGGTTAACGCGCTCGTCGAGGGAGTCGTGGCGACCCACGGCCGGCTAGACGTCATGATCTGCAACGCTGGAGGAAGCGCGAGACCCCCGACCTACATCCCGGACGGCGACGTGGACGAGTTCATGAGCACCATACAGCTCAATGCCACAGGCACCTACCTTTGCGCGCAGGCCGCGGCGCGGGTGATGATCCCCCGACATTCCGGCGCCATCATCACAGTCGGCTCCATCCACGGCTCTCATACGAACGACAAGCGCTTCTACGAGGGCACCGGCTTCAAACGCGGCGGCGCCGCCTACCAGACGGCCAAGGGCGGCATAATCAACCTAACACGACACCTGGCAGGCGAGCTCGGAGAGTACGGCATCACCGCCAACTGCATCAGCCCAGGACAGATCCCTAGGCCGGATACTCACAGCCGCCTCGCCGAGCGCGCCTTGGACGCCATCCCCCTACCGCGCAAGGGCACCCCCGACGACCTGAAGGGAGCGGTAGCCCTGCTCGCATCGCCGGCCGGCGCCTGGATCACCGGCCACAACCTGGTCGTGGACGGCGGCTGGAGCATCTGGTAGCACGACGTTGGGCTGCCGCTGTAGCCCGCGCCCTCGGAGATTCAGCGGTACTGTAGTTAGTGCCCAGCCTCATCTCTCGCTGGTCTTTCCGCCCCCCCTCCAGATTCTTCGTATGGCTCGGATTCGTTCGTGCCGATTGTCTCCGACACCCTCAAAGATGGAAAGCTGCTGGTTTTCGGAGCAGTCTTGATCAACGTAGGGACAGACCTGTGTGTCTGCCCGCGTCGCCATCCACACCGGGATGCGCTCGCATGCAATGCGCACCTACTAGGAAGCTTCTCGGTCAGGCCTATTTTTCTTAGCAATCACCCATGTCCCGTTGCGCGAGACACCATGAATGATGAAGAAGGGGCGGAGTCTTACCCCTACCCTCTTTGGTGGAAGGTTGGGAAGGGGGAGAAAGCCAGCCCTAGTACACCCTATTTTCAGAGGAAGGACATTTGGGCCAATTCCGGTGGTCTTTGCCAGACGTGGACCAAGCCTGGGGCCAACCAAGTTTCAGACCACTCTCCGCCCACCGTAATACAACCTTTTATCCGAAACTTGGGATTCTTAATGTAAGGGCCCGATCCACCTGGAGAAGCCATGGAGGAGCTTCGCCTGCTTTGGCTCGGGCCAAAGCAGGCGAAGCTGAAGATTTCACTGTCCTCGTCGAGCGATTCCAGGATATGGCTGTAGGCTACGCGCACTCGATGGTCGCCGACTTTCATCTGGCTCAAGACGCTGCTCAGGAGGCCTTCATTGAAGCGTATTTCGGGCTGGAGAAGGTCTATGGAGTTGAGGCTTTCCCAAGCTGATTTCGTAAAATCGTATTCAATCACTGCGACCGAATCATCCGCCGTAAGGCTCTCAGAACAACGCCCCTGGATGAAGCCTCCGAGGCGCGGTCGGGCGAAGACGTGGACGCGGTCGTTGAAGCCTCGGAGCTTGCCTACACTGTCAGACGAGCCGTCGGGTCCCTGCCAGTGACTGTACGTTCGGCGATCACGTTGTTCTATCTGCCGGACTATTCGCTACGCGAGATCAGTGAGTTCCTCGAAATCCCGATCTCGACAGTGAAGAGTCTCCTCCATAGGGGACACAAGATGCTTGGTCGGGAAGGAGTTTTAAGAATGGAGAACGAACTTAGACGACAACGTCCTTCTGCCGACGATGTCTTTGCGGAGGCGGTGAACAGGATCGTCGAGGCAGCGACGGCCGACGACGAAGAGGCTCTCACGGAAATGCTGAGAACCGACCCGAGTCTCGTCCAGCCTGGCGATGATCTGGTCCGCGGCCACGGGAAGGTCAGCCTCCTTCACTACGCAGCCACAGCGGGCATGTTGAGCCTCAGGGAGTTCGCGGTAGCCAGAGGGGCGGACCTGAACGCCAGAGACGATTCCCACGGACTGACCCCGCTAGGCTGGGCAGTCGTGTTTCCAGAGGAACAACACGTGATTGCCGAGTTCCTGGTAGATCGCGGCGCCCAGATAGACATATGGACGGCGACTGCACTGAACAAGAGACACACGGTCGCGGAGCTCGTCGGTGCTACTCCTGGACTAGTCCACGATCGACTTGGCACCAGCGACTGGCGGATGCAGCCGTTGCACCTGGCCTCCTGGAAGGGCCATCGTCCAGTGGTCGAGGAACTCCTGGACCGTGGCGCCGACCCGAGGTCGACCGACGAAATCGGCACGCCGACCCAACGAGCAGAGAAGGCCGGCCACCGTCAGATTGCCAGGCTGATCCGAGAACACGAAAATGCCTAGTTCCCCGTTCAGGCCGAACCACAGAAAAAAGAGGACCACCCGCGCGGGTGGTCCTCTGGTCCATCTTCAGTTCGCGGTCGGTAGTCCGGACGCTAGCTGCTATACCCCAAACCCCGTACCCGCTCTTACACTTCCCGATACTCTCCCTCGACCGTACCTTCCTGCGGGGACTCGTCGTCGGTACCTTCGGCTGGAGACTCCTCAGGTCCTGCGCCGTCGCCGCCGGGCGTCTGGCTGTAGACAATCTCGCCTACCTTTTGGAGGGCGGTCTGAAGCTCTTGCATCGCCGCCTTGACGGCTTCGATGTCCTCGCCGTTTAACGCCGTGCGCACCGCTTCGATCTTGCCGTAGATCTCCTGCTTAAGATCGTCCGGAACCTTGTCCTCATTGTCCTTCAGCAGCTTCTCCGCGGCGAAGACGGCGTTATCCGCGCTGTTTCGGACGTCGACCTCCTCACGCTTACGTTTGTCTTCCTCGGCGTGAGTCTCGGCGTCCTGGACCATCTGGTCGATTTCATCTTCAGCCAGGCCGGAGCTGGCTGTTATGGTGATCCGCTGCTCTTTTCCCGTTCCCTTGTCCTTCGCAGACACTTCGAGGATGCCGTCGGCGTTGATGTCGAAGGTCACCTCGATCTGAGGCGTTCCTCTGGGCGCTGGCAGGATGCCGTCCAGCATGAAACGACCAATCGTCTTGTTCTCCGTCGCCATCGAGCGTTCGCCCTGGAGCACATGGACTTCGACGCTGGTCTGTCCATCGGCGGCCGTCGTGAACACCTCGGTCTTCGACGTCGGAATCGTGGTGTTGCGGGGGATGAGCGCGGTCATGACGCCACCGAGCGTCTCGATCCCCAGCGTCAGCGGCGTCACGTCGAGGAGTAGCAGGTCCTGTACTTCACCCTGCAAAACCCCGGCCTGGATAGCCGCGCCGATGGCCACCACCTCGTCCGGGTTCACGCCCTGGTGAGGCTCTTTTCCGAAGAGGTCCACGACCACCTTCTGGACAGACGGCATTCGCGTCATGCCGCCTACGAGTATCACTTCATTGAAGTCGTCGGCCGTGACTCCCGCGTCCTTCATCGCTTGTTTGCATGGCTCGACAGTGTCCTGCACGAGGTTTCCAACCAACTGCTCCAGTTTCGACCGCGAGAGGGTCATCACCAGATGCTTCGGTCCGGACGCGTCGGCGGTGATGAAGGGCAGGTTAATCTCCGTCTGCATCGTAGTCGAGAGCTCGATTTTTCCACGCTCGGCGGCCTCTCGGAGCCGCTGGAGTGCCATCCGATCTTTTTTCAGGTCTATCCCCTGCTCCTTCATGAACTCTTCGCAGATCCAATCGACGATCCGTTGGTCGAAGTCGTCGCCACCGAGGTGGGTGTTCCCGTTCGTGGCTTTGACCTCGAAGACGCCTTCGCCGAGCTGAAGGATAGTTATGTCGAAGGTGCCACCACCGAGGTCGTAGACCGCGATAGTCTCCTCTGCCTTCCTCTCCAGACCGTACGCAAGCGACGCAGCAGTCGGCTCGTTAATTATTCGCAGGACCTCAAGGCCCGCGATACGCCCGGCGTCTTTGGTCGCGTTGCGTTGGCTGTCGTTAAAGTACGCGGGCACCGTGATGACAGCCTGGGTGATCTTCTCCCCGAGCTTTGCTTCGGCGTCCTGCTTTAGCTTTTGCAGGATCATCGCCGACACCTCGGGCGGCGCATGCTGCTTCCCGGTCATCTCTACGTAGGCGTCGCCGTTGGAATGCCCGACCACCTTGAACGGCATCATCTCGATATCGCGCTCAACGCTATCTTCATCGAAGCGCCTTCCCATGAGCCGCTTGACCGAGTATATGGTGTTGTCCGGATTCGTCACGGCCTGGCGCTTGGCCGTCAGTCCGACGTAGCGTTCTCCCGACTTTGGGTTCGTCGCCACGACCGACGGCGTCGTGCGGCCGCCCTCGGCGTTTTCGAGTACCCGGGGTTCGCCGGCCTCGATCACGGCCATACATGAGTTCGTGGTCCCCAGGTCGATTCCCAATACCTTAGGCATTCTGTGCCTCCTCTTCGGTCAATTCAGATTCAGATTGACGTTCGGGCGCCTTCGCGACGATCACCTGCGCTGCGCGCAAGACCTTGTCGTGGTGCATATAACCTTCTCGTACCACCGATATGACGTGCCCTTCTTCGGCTTCGGTACTCTCTTGGTACTGGACTGCCTCCGACTCCCTCGGATCGAAGGGGAGGCCAGTCGTTTCGATCTTCTTGACTCCTTCAGATTCGAGAAGGTTCTCGACGCTTCGCATTACGAGTTGCAGCCCTTCAAGCCAGCCCGGAGCAACCGCGTCATCAGGTATATGCGCCACCGCCCGTTCGAGATCGTCCACAACGGCAAGCAACCTCTGGAGCAGCTGAGAAGTGGCGACGCGCCTGACCTCCGCTATCTCCTCGCTCGCTCGCTTCTTGTAGTTCTCCAGGTCGGCCTGCGACCGCTGCGCCATCATTCGAAACTGCTCTTTCTCCCGAAGCGCCTCTTCAAGCACTTCTTTCTGCAGCTCCGCCTCATCGATCTGTTGTTTGGTCTCGTCGATGTCCCCGTCGCCTTCGTGAGGCTGGTCTTGTACCGTCATCTACCTG
>CAUZJF010000028.1:0-13737 GCA_963579975.1 Dehalococcoidia bacterium | reverse complement strand
CGCTGAGCCGGTTCTCTTGCCCCGCCCCCGAGTCCCAGCGTGTCAGCAGGAAACACGGGTAGTCGACATCATGGTCGAAGTGATGGTGGGTGAAGAAGAGATGGTCGATCTGCGTCGGCGACATGCCCATCCTGACCAGCTTGTACGTCGTAGCCGGCCCGCAGTCGAACATCAGGTACTCGTCGCCTACCTTCAGCACATACGATGAGCCGTACCTTTCCGGCGTCGGAGCCGGCGCGCCCGACCCCAAGATGTAAAGGTTGTTCGTCATTGCGACCTCCAATCGTTGCTCCAGAATCCCCAGTCCAGCAGCTTGCCGCCCGAGTAAACCACGAAATCCGGAAGCAAGTTCATGTCGAATCGTTCCCACGCGATCGCATCGGGCGTCACGCCGCCATGGACGGCCACATATCGTTGCGCATTGTCAGGGTGCGGAAAGACCGCGAAGACGGCAGCCTTTTCAGCAGTGTAGCTCTTATCGGCGAGACGGATGGTGTCCCCGTCGAATCGCAGCGGCAGTGTTCGCTCGTACCCGGCGAGCACCGAGTTGGACCGGTAGTTCCCGTATAGGATCAGGTTTCTAGACACCAGCGTGTCGGCCAGGACTTCTGAGTCGGTGTTAATCGGCAGGTCGACCCAGTTCTCCCCGGGGATCCCGCCCCGGTGGACTCCGCAGTTGGTGGCGCGGTACCTCCGGGCCGCGCTTTCGGCAACCCAGGTGTTGAAGTGCGTCTCCTCGGCGGTCCCGGCGGCGCCGGGTACCAGCACGGCGCCATCGAAGAAGAGGTCGCCGATGGGACCCGAGGAGCCGTGACGTTTCTCACTGCTGGGCACGGCCCCGGCGGCGGTCCATGCCCCGTCCTTATCTCGCCGGAACGTCCTCTCCCGGCTAAGGTCTGCCTGTCCGACCTCGACGCCGTCGATGACGATGGTGCTCGGGTCGCGTTGCGTTACCGGCCCCAGGGACAACGCGCGAACGTTCTGCGTCGTGACCTCGGCGCGACCGTCGCCTAGCCGAACGTCGACTCGTCCTCTTTCCCCGTAGCGCTCAAGCTGCTCAATGGCCGACCAGTAGGAGCGGTTGAGGCGCAGGTCGAAGGTAGTCAGCGATACGTGGTCCGGTTCCCGTGCTTTCGTCTGTTCGAGCAGCCACGGAACGACCATGTCCAACACCTCAGGAGTGCGGCTGTCGTGACCGGTCTTCGGAAGCTCGGTGTATGTGTGTGCGAATCCCTTCTCAGCCATGAACCGCGCCATCTGGCGCGAGTGCTCAACAGGCACGCCGCCTCCGATGGCCCTGTCCCACTCGCCGTGGACGATCCACACAGGGGTGTGCCTCAGGTTCTCGACCAGGAACGCTGCCGAGCGCGACTTCCAAGAAGGCTCCTCCCACTCGTGCATATGGAAGTTCAGGCCGCCCGGCTTCTCCCAAAGCCGGTAGTCACAGTATCCCGCTATGGGAGCAGCAGCGGCGAACTTGTCGGGATAGTGGGATATTAGGTACCAGACAGCTGCACCTCCCATTGATGCGCCGGTGATGCTGATTCTATCGCGGTCGATTTTGTAGTTGCCGACTACCTCCTCGATCACCTCGAGAACGTCGACCTCGCCGTAGTTCTGGTAAACGCTACCGGGCCCACGTCCGGTCGGACGCACGGCAACACAGGGATAGCCGTGCTTTGCGGCGCTCGACACCAGCTCTTGCGTGTCTTCCACCGCCCTCGGAAGGTCGCTGATGGCTCCTGGACTGACCTCGATGATCAAGGCCACGGGCTCGTCGGTGGTATCGGTGGCACATACGGCGTAGGGATGCAGCTCGCCGTCAACGGCGGAGCGATAGTATTTGACCTGCCCTTTAGGTTGCATGGAAAACCCCCTGACCTACGGCCGCTGTCGTCCTAACGCTTTGAAGTGGGCTGATTCTACCAGAGGCCGCTCTGTTAGAATCGGGAACCGTGACCTACGTCGTCGACCTGCATCTCCACTCTCGCTTCGCCCGCGCAACGAGCAAGCACCTGACGTTCGAGAACCTCGCCGCCTGGGCGAAGATCAAGGGGATCGACCTCCTGGCGAGCTGCGATTTCACCCAGCTGGTGTGGTTCGAAGAGACACGGGGCAAGCTGCGCGACACCGGCGACGGGCTCTTCGAGAGGGACGGGGTGAAGTTCATCCTCGGCACGGAGGTGAACTGTAACGGGGAACAGGGTGGCCGGAACCGTCGCGTACACATTCTGGTCTTCGCTCCGACGTTCGAGACGCTGGAGCGTATCAACGCAGCCTTTGGTGAGATCGGGAAGCTCGAGTGGGACGGCCGGCCAACGCTGCACGTCACTCCCAGGGACCTTCTTGAGACGCTTTTGGAGATCGACGAGCGCTGTTTTGTGATTCCCGCCCACCTGTGGACTCCGTGGTTCGGACTATTTGGCTCCAAGTCCGGTTTCGATTCGCTGGAGGAGTGCTTCGGCGACCTGGCAGGCCACATCTACGCTACCGAGACGGGCCTGTCCAGCGACCCCGCGATGAACTGGCGGATGCCGTCCCTGGACAACGTTTCCATCATGTCCTTTTCCGATGCCCACTCGCTCGAGAAAATGAGTCGGGAGTTGACCGCCGTGACAGGGGAGCCGAGCTACGACGGCCTGCTAGAGGCGGTGAAATCACAGGACCTCGAATATACGATGGAGTTCTTTCCGCACGAAGGCAAGTATCACCATTCGGGCCATCGGAAGTGCGGGGTGCGGATTTCCCCGGCGGAGGTCGCCGAGCAAGGCCAGCAGTGCCCCAAATGCCGCAGGCCGGTGACGCTAGGCGTGCTCCAACGCGTCGAGGAGCTGGCCGGCCGGACTGTCCAGACGTACACGGACGAAAACGGCCTGGTCCGGTCCGACAATGGAAGGCCTCCATTCCGGAACCTCGTCGGACTGCAACAGGTGGTTGCCGAGGCGCCGGTCGCCGACATAGAAGCGGCTTCGACGGACCGGATCGCAGAGGGTGTCGCGCGTGTCCGTACCGGAGACATCTCTATCGAGCCCGGCTACGACGGCCAGTACGGATCGGTGAACGTCTGGCCGGACGGCTGAGCAGTCCCCGTTTGACCGGCCCGAAATCTAGGGTATACTCACCGTCCATCCCAAACCGACGTTGATCCCGAGATCACGATCTCAGCGCCCTCTCTGTCGGGGGGCGGCGCCAAGGAGGACGAGTGTGGCCAGCCATGAAGTAGTCCTCAACAACGTCTCGCGGGAGGACGTTTCTCGAATCAAGGAGTGGCTCAAGGACGAAAAGATTGCGGAGAGCTGGTTCGGCCGGTACGCATACGGTGATCCGGCCCATCTCGGCTATCACCCCGACGAGATGGAGCGCGCTTCCGATGAGGTGTGGGGCCGAGTTTTCGGCGACCCGGAGCACCGGATACTATCCATTTACACCAGCTGGGGTGAGCACATTGGTGAGGTGCACCTCGCGGTAGAGGAGAGTCTGGGCGACGGCCAGCTTTCGATACTCATCGGCCGGAAGGACCTGTGGCATCACGGCTACGGTACGTCCGGAGTGCGGGCCGCTCTCGAGCTGGCCTTCAACGAGTGGGGGATATACCGCGTGTGGGTCGACGTGCCTGAATACAACGATGCCGCGCGCACGATGTTCGAGCACCTGGGATTCGTCCACGAGGGAACTCTGCGGAAGAGCCGGCCGCACGAAGGGTCACGTTTTGATTCGGTGGTGATGGGGATCCTGGCCGCCGAATATGCCGCTGCGGAGCACGAAGAGCACCCTGAGCCGCACACTGTCTAGGAGCTCGATAGACGTAACGCGCTTGGGCGCGCCCCGATTGAAGAGGCCCTAGGGCTTCCCGATTCTGAAGACCGTCTTGCCGCAGACCTTTAGACAGGTGCCCCGAGTGGCCGGCCTCCCGGTTTTTAGGGTCACTGCCTCCTGGTTCGCAATGTCACGGTGAGCCCGGCACTTCAGATAACATACCTGCATCGGATGCCTCCAGGTGTGTCGACTTGACCGGGTTTTCGACGGAAATTTCGCTTCCGCGGCCTGCTTTCCGCACCACCCCACGACCCTTCGGACATTTTTCTATTAAGGGGAACCCCCTAGAGAAGGGTCGGCGGCCATTATATGTGCGGTATCCCTCAGATACAATTTCGCTCGTAGGCTGCGGCACCCAGCCTAGCTCACTTTCTCCAGCGGAGCGAAGCTGAGCAGCAGGCGCTTTACGCCCTGGCCCTCCTTGAAGAACACCGTAACCTCGAAGTCGTCCTTCGTGGGCTTGTGCGCCGTTACGATTCCCTCACCGAAGGTCGCGTGCTTCACCTTGTCGCCGGTGGTTAGCACGATCTTGGGCGCCGAAGTCTTCGCGCCGTCGAACTTGGTGGATTTGCGGGTCACGACGACCGATGGAGCGCGCTTGCTCCGGTCAGCAGCCCACGCCGCGGAGCCCAGCTTCTTCTTGGGCTCGTCACGCGGCGCGACGATCAAATGCTTCGGAATGTCGGTCAGGAAGCGAGAGGGTTCAGTAGGCCCGGAGCTTCCCCGGAAGCCCCGCCGGAACGCCCGGTGCAGGTACAGACGCTCCTTGGCCCGTGTGACGCCCACGTAGCAAAGCCGGCGCTCCTCCTCCACCTTCTGGGGGTCGTCGAGAGAGCGTATGTGAGGCAGTAGCCCCTCCTCCATACCTACAATAAAGACGACCGGGAACTCCAGGCCCTTGGTCTGGTGCAGCGTGATCAGAGTAACAGCGTCGGCCTTTTCGTCCATGTTGTCGATGTCGCTTTGAAGGCTGGCCTGCTCAAGAAAGGCAGTCAGCGCCTCTCGTCCCTTGAGGTCCGTCGAACCTTGTGCCGAGTTCCGGAACTCGGCAATGTTTTCCAAACGCTCTTCGCCTCGCTCAGCTTCTTCTCTCACATATTTCCCATATCCGGTTCGTTCCAGTACTGCGTCAATAAGATCGACGAGGCCAAGGGATTCAATCTCTTGGGCGAGCCCGTTGATTATGTCGCGGAAGTGTTCCAGCGCTCTGATAGATCGAGTGGGAAGCGGTAGCCCGGACTGTCCTTGCGTCCCCTGTGTCAGGAACTCAATCCCGGCGAACATCGACGATTCCGAGTCTCGTGCCAGTCGGGTCAGTTCGTCCATGGTGCGCTGTCCGATGCCGCGAGTAGGTAGATTGGCGACCCTTGTGAAGCTCACGTCGTCTGGGTTGATCAGCAGCCTAAGGTAGGCGATGAGGTCCTTGATCTCCTGTCGCTGGTAGAATCGGAGGCTACCGATCAGCTGATAGGGCACGCCGTATCTCGAACAGGCCAACTCCAAGGCCCTCGACTGGGCGTTGACCCGGTACATGATCGCAATGTCACCATGCTTGTAGTCGCCCGTGCGGACGAGCTTCTCAAACTCCCGTACGACTGACCTCGCCTCGTCATCCGCCGTGTAGGCTTCGGTGACAACGATGGGAACGCCACGGTCGTTGCGAGTCCACAGGTCACGCTCGACCCGCTGCTTGTTTGGCACGATGAGCTTCTGCGCCGCATCGAGTATCGTCCCAGACGAGCGATAGTTCTCTCCGAGAGCGATGACCTTGGCGTCCGCAAAGTCAGTCTGGAAGCTCAGGATGTTCCGAATGTCGGCGTTGCGCCACGAGTAGATCGACTGGTCTGGGTCGCCGACGACGCAGATGTTCTTGTATCGGTCGGCTAGCTGTTTCGCCAGGACGTACTGGGCGACATTTGTGTCCTGAAACTCGTCCACCATGAAGTGGACGTATCGGTCCTGGTACTTGGCCGCCACGTCGGGGAATTGGTCGAATAGGAAATGAGTCTTGAACAGCAAATCGTCGAAGTCCACCGCCGAGTTCTGCGACATCAAACGCTCGTATATCTCGTAGATCCGGTGGACGATCTCGTCGTCGTAGTTCTCCTTGTTTTGCGCAAAGGTCTCGACGTCGACGAGCTGGCTCTTCGCGCTTGATATTACGGACTGGATTGCCCGAGGCGCGAACTTCTTCGGATCGACGTTCGCGTCCTCTATGGAGCGCTTCAACAACGATATCTGGTCGGAGTCGTCGAAGATCGAGAAGTTGCGGTCCAGCCCGATCTTGCCTCCCTCGCGCCGAAGCACCATGGCGCAGAAGGCGTGAAACGTGCTGACGGTCAACTCTCCCGCAGCGGTCCCAAGCAGCGGAACAAGCCTCTCGCGCATTTCGCGGGCCGCTTTGTTCGTGAAGGTCACGGCGGCGATGCGATACGGGTTCACGCCGCACACATTTACGAGATAAGCGATGCGGTGCGTAATCACCCGCGTCTTGCCGCTCCCAGGACCGGCGAGTATCAACAGCGGCCCTTCGACATGCTCGACAGCCTCAAGTTGATTGGGGTTCAGGTCGTCACGAATGTTGTAGGGCATACGGCGATTCGGTCCAGTGAGGGATGTGCAGCAAGATTATAGCACGGCTGTTCGAGGCACGGCCGTATCTCTTCTCGCGGTTCCGTTGACCGAGCTCTTCTGGCTAGAGTAGCATCGTCCTCGACCGGATTTCGGCACGGATGAGCAGATTGAGACGTACGATTCTGGTACGTCGGCAAACCGACGCTCGCTAAGAAAATGGGAAACGAAAAATCGAAAGAACCGTCTCCGCGGAGATGGCGGACGGCACCCTCATGAGGACTAACATCTACCGGCCGCCTGGCTCCGGGACCCTTCCGCTGCTTCTTCAATGCACTCCGTACGATAAGGCCGCCGTCGAAAACAACGCTCGAAAGCTGGCCTCTCGCGGCTACGGTGTAGTCGTCCAAGATATGCGAGGGCGGTTTGAGTCCGCTGGTGAATACCAGTTGGAGAGCGTACCAAATGCCGGAACCGTCGACGGACAGGACGGATTCGACACGGTCGAATAGGCCGCTCGCCTTCCCGGCAGTGACGATCGCGTCGGAATGTGTGGCATCTCAGCGCAAGCTTCGAGTATCTGGCGACTCGCCGAACAAGCGCCCCCTAGTCTAAAGGCAATCTTCTCAGTTGGCATGGCCGTGCACTCAACAGACATGAACTTTGGTATCTTCGAGACCGCACGCCGACTACAGCGGACATATGGAATGACGGTCGACGCACGAAGAAGAGCCGGCCGCCAGTCGGGTCCTGCGACGATAAACGAAGCCAATGTTATGTGGCACGAGTTCGAGCGTGGGAAATGGAGCTGGCGTCTTTCGTTAGACAACATCCCTGACGATGTGTTCGACCCGCTCTCACTTATGTTGAAGAGGTTGATGAAGGTGCAGAACGTGGACCTCTGGGCATTTGACAAGGTGCATTCGAAGGTCAACGTACCCACGTACAACTTGACTAGGCTGGTACGACCGGCTCGTTGGCGCCATCGGCCATTACACGGGGATGGTGAAGAACGGCCCGGAGGAGCTTCGTGGTCAGCACAGGCTGGTCGTCGGCCCCTGGCGACACGGCGACCGAAGTCGAGCGGCCCCTGCTTTCGACTTCGGTACTGACGCTCAGAGCTCATATGCCGGCGAGGTTTCCAGGTGGTACGATTACACCTTCAAGGGGATCGATAATGGCTTAGCCGAGGAGCCTCCGGTCAAGCTGTTCATTATGGGCGAAAACCGTTGGCATTTCGAGCACGAATGGTCGCTAGCACGTACCAGGGGCACCGACTTCTACCTCGATAGTGGAGGCTCGGCCAATACACCGAACGGCGACGGAACGCTGTCTCTGAAACGCGTAGGCGGCGGGCTGCCGGACGAGTATGACTACGATTCGAAAGACCCCGTGATGAGTCTCATGGACCTTGATGCTCAGGCCGCTGTCAGGGACCAATCCCCCGTCGCCCGCCGGCGCGACATCCTTGTCTATCAAACGCCTCCTTTGCACGAAGGGATTGAAGTGACAGGACCTGTCGTCCTCAAGCTGTGGGCGGCTTCTAGCGCGCCAGACACCGAGTTCACCGCCAAGCTGATAGACGTCTATCCCGATGGACTCGCGGTGAACGTTACATCCGGGATTGTTCGTGCCCGCTACCGCGACGGCTACGATACCCCTAGTCTGATCGAGCCGGGCCGAGTGTACGAGTATTTGATCAACCTGAATCCTACCGGGATCGTTTTTCTGCGCGGACACCGGATCCGCCTCGACGTCTCAAGCTCGGACTTCCCCAACTTCGACCGCAACCACAACACAGGCGCTGACTTCTGGTCGGACGCTGAACTTCGCGTGGCTCATCAGACGGTGTTCCACGACAAGACAAGGCCATCAAGGCTGGTGTTGCCAGTAATCCCGCGCTAGTAGCACATCGGTCCGACCGTGCCGCATAAGCGTCCGAGTTCATGGGCAGCAGAGCGCCGGGGAGAGGACTAAGGTGAGGGTGCCTCTTAGCCTACGTTACGAACAGCGGGTCGGCCTTGGTGATCACCCTCATTTCCGAGGCGACCGCAGCCCTCAGGTACTTCGGCACCGAGAACATGCCCCGGTGAGTGACCCCGTCGTAGTGCTTCAACGTCTTCGTCACGCGCTCGAATATTCGAGAGTCGATCTCATCAGCCGATAGTACTGTCGGGTCGGGCCCGAGGGAGCCTATGACGAAGCCCCACGTCGTGCCGAATGATGGTATGAAGGTGTCGTAGTAGAACGTCGACGGGAACACCGCGCCCATCGTGCTTGCCACCGCCGAGAAGCACTGCTCGTAGAAGGCCGGTCCCGTTGGGCCGGACTGCACGGCGATCATCCCTTGAGGGTTGAGCCTCTCCTTTAGTAGTTCATAGAACTCCCGCGTGTAGAGCTGGTAGGCCGGGCCTCCCTCCAGCGGGTCAGGAACGTCCACGACGACCACGTCGAACCGCTGGGTCGTATCTTCGAGAAACTTCAGGGCGTCGGCGAAGTGGAGCTTAAGCCGTGGGTCGTCGAAGGCCCCCTGGTGGAACTTCGGGAGATGCCGGCGGCACAGCTCCACGACCTCGGCATCGATGTCGACCATCGTGACCCGCTCGACCGAGCGGTGAGATAGCGCCTCACGTATGGTGGCGCCCTCCCCACCACCGGCGACGAAGACCGTTCGAGGCTCTGGGTGGGTCACCATGCATGGCTGTACCAGCGCCTCGTGGTACACAAACTCGTCAAGCTCTGTCGACTGGGTCTTGTTGTCGAGCAACAGTGTGCGTCCGAAGCATTCTGTATCCAGGACGCAGACAGACTGGTATCCGGTCTCGCCGGAGTAGACGATTCGGTCGATGCGCTCGACCTGTAGAAGATCTGGAGTGATGTGCTCGTAGTGCCAGTCGCCCTCAGTTGGCGGCGAGGTCGAACCGGCCATCATACGGCTGCGGATTTTTCCTGATGGAGACCGCGTTGGAACTCGGTGATCTTGGGATTTGGGCATCCCAGGCGATCGATGATTAGCTCAGCGGCCTTTCTGGGCGTGAACCCGGCGCCGCAGGTAAAGATGTCGACAGCGGCGTAGCCGTGTTCGGGCCAGGTATGGATGGCGAGGTGTGACTCGGCGATGGCGACGATACCGGTCACGCCTCTCGGGTCGAATTTGTGGAAGGACTGACCCACGATGGTTGCGCCCGCCCGGTCCGCGGCGTGAACCATCGCCTCCTGGATGACATCGACGTCATCGAGAAGTGCTTCGTCACACTGCCTCAAGTCCAGCAGGATCTGCGTCCCGAGCGCGTTCAATCGCCCACCCTCCATGGGTATTCATCGGCGAACCGGCATTATACATGAAGGCATGTTGGTGGGTAAGACGTCGGTTCTTGCTATAAGGCAGATCAGCCTGAGCGAGTCGAAGGGCGCTTCTATGGTTCGACAAGCTCTTCTACGAAAGATGATGGGATGTCAATGTCTTGATTCCAAAATGCTGTGCAGCAGAGTTCGGTCCCGCGTCTATAGGCGCTGGCGTTGACGGCGCGTAGGCGTACGAAGGGGCAGAGGTTTTCCGTAGACTCGGCGAGGACGACGGCCGCTTTAAACATCAGTCCACGCAGCTCCGACCGGGCGAGAGCCGCCGCATCTTCGCGGGTGATCTCCAATTCTTCGCGAAACTGTAAGTCGTTCAGCCACCGATGAAGGGCGGCGCGGTGGACGTTGGCTCGCCAGGCGGCCTCAGACACCGAGGGCGACGAGACCAGGTACGGCAGGACGGGAGCTGATTCTCGGACAGTTCGTTCGATTCCGACTGCGGGTCGTTTTCCATTAGTGCAAGTCCTCCTTGGCGATAGTGGTGCTGGGTTCCGAAATTTACTCTGTCGCAAACCGTCGTAAAGTGTCGCATTCGTATCTGAAGGATTGCGACACCTGGGGGTGGGAATGCGACAGGTAGGGGGAGCTGGGTACAGGTATGGGGTTGTCGATTTCGGCGATTGAGTGGTGCATGGTTTTTGTTCCTTTCCTTCGTGTCAGTGGACCGAGAAGAACAAAAAGGAACAGACCTGTGGGGTCCGTCCCTCGCCGATATTGCAGTACATGCGTTCTGGCCATGTCAAGGGCGGGTTGCACGGAGGGTAAGGTCTTTCGACTTTAGCTATAAGGCAGAGATTGCCGCTCTCAAGTAACTGCCCCGGATGCGAGCGTTGCAGTGCAAGGGAATTCCCCCTCATCCTAGCCTTCTCCCACGAGGGGAGAAAGGACACGAGCGCGCCTTATAGTTACTTCCCTATGTTCAGTCCGCCCTGCGGACGTAGGTCTGCTCACCATGACCGGTTACCTCGTACGTGTAAAGGACAACCGAAAGGCCCTGGCCCAGGCCAAGAATCGTGTTGACAAGCCAAACGGCCAATGGCATACTTTGGGCAGATTTGCGAGCGTGCGTTGTCAGCTTGACTAAGCCAGACTTTTCCCAGCCGATTGAGGCCATATCGTAGTGGCGTTAGCCGTTACTCCGCGACACCGTTCTTCCTTCTACAACCACCTCTCTCGAACTGACCCTTCCGCTCCGGACCTGTCGCCATGACCAAGTTCATCTTTGTCACCGGCGGCGTCGTAAGCTCGGTGGGCAAAGGGATTACCGTCGCATCGATCGGCCGCATACTCAAGAGCCGCGGCATCTCCCTATCGGTCCTGAAGCTCGACCCTTACTTGAACGTCGACCCCGGAACGATGTCGCCGTACCAGCACGGCGAGGTCTTCGTTACCAACGACGGAAGCGAGACAGACCTCGATCTCGGGCACTACGAGCGGTTCATCGACATCGACCTTACCGAGTCATCCAACGTCACGGCGGGCCGGATCTATAGCGACGTCATCGCCCGGGAGCGACGAGGCGAGTTCCTTGGCCGGACGATCCAGTCCGTCCCTCATGTAACCGACGCCATAAAGAAGCGCATCCTCGGGCTCGCGAAGGAAAGCGCGGCCGAGGTCATAGTCGTAGAGGTCGGCGGCACGGTCGGCGACATCGAGGGCCAACCCTTCCTCGAAGCGATCCGCCAGATGCGCAACGAGGTCGGTCGAGACAACGTCTTCTATATCCACGTCACGTATTTACCCTTCATCCCTGCTTCCGGTGAGCTCAAGACCAAGCCGACGCAGCACAGTGTCAGAGAGCTCCGTGCTATCGGTATCCAGCCCGACGTCATCATGTGCCGGAGCGAAGAGCCTGTTACGGACGAAATCAAGGACAAGATCGCGGTCCACTGCGACGTGGTAAGGCGCGGAGTGATAGCGTTGCCCACGGTCGACTCGGTCTATGAGGTGCCTCTCCTCCTAGAGGCTGAGGGGATGGGCGACCTCATGGTCGAGAGCCTCAGTCTACCGAAGACCACCCGGGACCTCGCTCAGTGGCATGGTATGGTCGACGCGATACTCAGTCCAAAAGAGCATCTTCCCATAGCTGTCGTCGGGAAATATGTCGAATTGCAGGACTCCTACATATCCGTGAAGGAGGCCCTACTCCACGCGGGGCTGGCGCATGGTCGCGACCTGGACCTACTATGGGTCCAGGCGGAGGAGATAGAGAAAAGCGGTCCGGAGGCCTTCCTTCACTCAGTCAGCGGTATCGTGGTGCCGGGAGGCTTTGGAGCTCGAGGCATCGAAGGCATGATCGACACCGTGCGCTACGCCAGGAACAACCGTGTCCCTTACTTGGGCCTGTGTCTCGGAATGCAGGTCATGGTAGTCGAGGCGGCAAGAGAGCTGCCAGGCAAGGAGCGAGCGAACTCCACCGAATTCGATCCGAACACAAAGGACCCGGTGATCGACCTGATGCCGGACCAACGTGATGTTTCGGACATGGGAGGGACGATGCGCCTCGGTGTTTACCCCTGCGAGGTCGTCCCAGATTCCTGGGCCGGCCGAGCATACGGAAAGCGAGTAGTAAGCGAGCGGCACAGGCACAGGTTCGAGGTCAACAACACCTACCGCGAGGCTTTCGAGTCCGTGGGCTTCTGGCCGACCGGTCTTTCACCGGATGGCAGGCTGGTCGAGATCATGGAATTGGTGGGCCATCCTTTCATGGTTGGAGTGCAGTTCCACCCGGAGTTCCGCTCGCGTCCCAACCGGCCCCATCCGCTGTTCCGCGAGTTCATCGGGGTCGCAAAACAGACGTTGAGGGAGGGCGGTCAGCACGAGCTGCCACTGGATGCCATAAAATCGGCGCAAAAGGTGTAGACGAACGCCACGTCTTTGTGCTAGCCTGAATGAGACGATCCTCTCCCTTTTTACCCTGAAGCCACTGCCGAAAACTCACCGAGCATCACCGCCCCCGTTTGTTCGGCCGTGTCCTTGTGAACCCCTAGTGCAAAAAGGTGATTCGGTGAGCCGCCGTATCGGTGGCCCCACCTGATGATCACAGGGAAGGGTGTGTCTCCAAGATTGCGGAGGCACCCACACTTAAAATAGACGGCTCCCGGAAGCCGGCGGCAGCGGACGCCGTCGATAGGCAACAGTAAAGCCTCCAGAGTAGCCGCTGGCTGCTAGGGCTCCGGTACTGACCGTCTTCTTCGGATCGCAGTCAAACCGCCTTGGCCACAGGGATCGATTGCCGATTGGCAACATACGGAGCTTGAAATGAACATAACCGAGCTGCAAGAAAAGACCAACGAGGAACTCCTCGAGCTTGCCAGCGACATGGGCGTCGCCGGAAACGGAACACCGCCCAAGCGCCAGGACCTCTTGATGAAGGTTCTCCAGACATATGCCAAGAAAGACGGCAATGTCATCGCCAGCGGGATTCTCTCGATAATTAACGAAGGGTACGGCTTCCTGCGGTCGGACGGAGGTAGGCCAGGGACCGGGGACGTCTACGTCTCCCAGTCTCAGATCAAACGCTTCGGCCTTCGGTCTGGTGACCAGATTGCGGGCCAGGTACGCTCACCCAAGGACGGCGAGCGCTATTTCGGCCTCGTAAGAGTCGAGGCGGTAAACGGAGTCGAGCCAGACCAGGCCCGTGACCGGCCTCACTTCGAGCGGCTCACGCCCATATTTCCGATGGAGCAAATCCCGCTCGAGACGACACGCAACATCCTCACGACGCGCATCATCGACCTGATCGCGCCCATTGGTAGAGGTCAGCGAGGGCTTATCGTGTCCCCGCCTAAAGCGGGCAAGAGCTCCATCCTCAAGGAGATAGCCAAGGCTGTCTCGGCCAACGCTCCGGACATCGTCATCATGGTCGCTCTGATTGGCGAGCGGCCTGAGGAAGTCACGGACATGACCCGTTCGGTAGACGGCGAGGTCTACAGCTCTACCTTCGACGAGCCGGTGGAGGACCAGTGCCGGGTGGCCGAGATGGTCTTG
>CAUZJF010000027.1:0-13815 GCA_963579975.1 Dehalococcoidia bacterium | reverse complement strand
TTGGCGAGTTTGAACCGAGATTTACAATCTCGTAGCCGACCGGCTTTAGGCCTGCGACCGTGCCTCGCGCAATGTCGTCCACGTAGGTGTAGTCCCGTGAGTCCGAACCGTCGCCGTAAATGACGACAGGCTCGCCTTCGGTGATCCACCTCACAAACCTGAAGATGCTCATGTCCGGCCGTCCGGCGGGTCCGTAGACCGTGAAGTACCGGAAGACCGTCACGTCTATTCCATGAAGGAAATGGTACGTATAGCAAAGGGCCTCCGCGCCCTTCTTGGAAGCGGCGTATGGAGAAAGGGGGCGGTCGGTCCTGTCGTCTTCGTTGAATGGCTGCTTGCTCGTATCGCCATAAGCGCTTGAGGTGGAAGAAAGAACGAACTTGCCTACTCCGAACTCGCGGCACAGCTCGAGCAAATTTAGAGTGCCGTCCATGTTGGTCCGGTAGTACACCCATGGGTTCTCCACGGATTGCCTGCCGCCAGCCCTGGCCGCTAGGTTGACGACGGCGTCGTAGCCGGCGGTGAAGAGCTTGCGCATTTTGTCCGTGTCGCAGATATCGATCTCTTTGAAGGTGTAGCTACTGGCGTTCTCCAACCTGCCCAGTCTCCACCGCTTCAGCCGGACGTCGTAGGCATCATTAAGGTTATCCACCCCGGTCACCGTGTGGCCGCCAGCGACCAGAAGCTCGGTGACCTTGGAGCCGATGAACCCCGCGCTCCCTGTAACCAGATAGTTCGCCATTTCTTTAGCCGTCGCCTGTAGGCGATATGCCGTATAGGGTCATGTGTTTTGTTCGTACTACCTCAGATTGGAGAATTATTCATGTGCCATTGAAGTCAAGTCCGTCGGGCGTAACTGAAAGAAGGGTACAGCTTCGCCATCCGGGCCCTCTGCCCGGTGGATTATCTGCTGACGGCTTCCGGCTCGGAGCGCTTGCTACGACGAAGCGCGGAAGCCTTTGTAGAGAGCCGGTCGGCCTACGCGTCCGGAACGCCGTGCGGGCCCGGTCCGCGAATCCAGCGACCCTTGCCCCTCGTCCCGCGAGGCCTGCGGTGCGCCGCTCTGTCGCCGTCGTCCGGCCGGCTGGGCTGGAGGCTGTGCCACGGGACCTGCGCCGAGACCATCTGGCCCATGAGCTCCAGAAGCACCCGCACCCGGGACTGGGGAGATTTGGGCTCCTCGAGCACCTCTGCCAGACTCTCGAAGTTGCCCGAGACCACCCGGACACGCTGGCCGGGTTTGAACCTGGTCCACAGTCCACCACTCTCGTGCATTGCGTCTACCCGGTTTGCGATGTCGGCCACGACATCGTCCGGTATCGACGGGACTTCTCCGTTGAACCGTACCCAGCCAAGAATGCCAGGCATGGCCTTCAATCTCGACCAGTCCTGGTTGGCGAAGTCGAATCGCAGGAACAGGTACCCCGGGAAAAGGGGGGTGTCGCTTCTGCTTAGTCTGGACTTTGGTGTCTTGCAACGTGGGAAGAATGCCTCGAATCCATCGTTCTCCAGCGATTCAGCAGCCTGGTAGTCGCACTGCGGTTTTGTACGGACCACATACCAGCGCAGAGTCATCTAAGCCTTTCCGGATGCGCCGCCAACGTTGGACTCGGCGGATTGGACTTCACCGTTGCCGTTGCTCGTGTTCTGGAGGAGCGCGACGATCTGGGACCCGGGAATGCCGGCTGCTTCGAGCTCGGACATCCTGGCCTCTATCTCCGTGGACGCCGCAACGATCACCTTCGTGTACGTCCTCGGGTCTAGCTCATCCAGACCTCGCACGTTCGTTCCCAGAAACTTGAGGCCGGCAGCGCCTTCGCCGTCGTAGAAGTGGACTTCTTGGATGCCCGCGTCGCTGAGGATGAGATATACGAGCTCTGCAAGCTCGGTGGTTCCGTAGATAGCGAACCGGGAGTCGGGCGCCGCCGTCAACGCGTCCAGGTCCTCCTGAAGCAGGGTCCTGACGCGGCGGTAGTGGTCGAGGAACCGGTCTGCGTAGTTGAGAGTGAGCTGGGCCTTGCGGGTGATTCCGGCCGGTGTAAGCGAGTAAACCCAGCGCCGCCACCCGGCGCGAGTTGCCCGAATGTAGCCCTTTCGAACGAGGTTCTTGATCAGCAGGTTCGCGACTCCTAGCGCGATCCCTAGCCGAAACGCCAGCCGGCGCTGGCTCACCTCGGGAGACGCCGCGACCTCCTCCAGGAGTCTCAGCTCACGGTAGGAGGCTCCTTCGAGTCCGCGGCTTTCACCGCCGTCGCGTTGACCCATTTTTAGAGACCCCTCTTGACGGAGCAACGGGGCCTCGACCTGGAAACTACCACGCTCACATCGGACATCACATTCCATGTTCACCAGATGAACGCATTCTGTCAAGGCCTGGGGGCACCAATTCGTTCGCAACTCGAACGCATCAGGTCGGCATTCGGCCAACGAACGGACCAGTTCAGAATGATCCGAAGGGCCCGGCCACGGCCGTACCCCGCCGTACCGCACCGATCCCGGCGTATGCCAGATCTCATTGACCTGGCATTTCTGCAAACCTATAATTCCTGCGGTATTGGCGCGTCGCGCAGGCGACATTTCGTGGGAGATGGAGGGCCTCAGTTCTTTGCTCGATGTACTGGTAGTCGGTGGTGGCCCATCCGGCAACAACGCCGCCCTCAAGCTGTCCAAGCTCGGGTACTCAGTGACCGTTCTCGACTGGCGTCAAGGGCTCGGTGACAAGCTCTGCACGGGCATCATCGGCAGGGAGTGCGCCGACCTCTATCCACCGGACGAACGTGACGTGATCCACAGGGCGCGGAGTGCCACGGTGGTGGCGCCTTCTGGGAAGGTGTACACGGTCGTCAAAGACGAACCCCAGGCCTACGTCATCGACAGGGTGTCGTATGTGAAGTCGATCGCCGACCGTGCGGCCCGAGCAGGCGCACGGTACGAACTCGGCGGACGGGTCACCGAGATCCGGCGGGACTCGGCCGGGGTCAAGGTGCGTACGGGTGGCCGGGACGTGGGAAAGTGGTGGCAGGCCAAGGCCACCGTGATCGCGAGTGGCTTCTCGTCCCCTTTGCTGAGCATGGTTGGCCTGGGTGGCGCTTCGCGCACTCCATTCATGCTTGGTTGCCAGGCTGTAGTCGAGGCGCGAGAGCTTTCCGGCACCGAGGTATACCTTGGGCAGAGGATAGCTCCAGGCGCCTTCGGATGGCTGGTCCCGTTTTCACACTCCAAGGCCTTGATCGGCATCGTCTCACGCCAGAAGCTCAACGGTCACATGAGGGGCTTCGTCTCGGCCCTCCAGGACATCGGTAAGGTCGGCTCGGTGGTTAAGGAAGAGCAGCGGTGGGGTATCCCGTTGAAGCCGATCCAGCGAACGTACGCCGACCGCGCGCTCGCCGTCGGAGACGCGGCCGGGCTGGTGAAGCCCACCACCGGGGGAGGGATCTACTACTCGCTGCTATCCGGAGAGATGGCTGCTCAGAGTCTCCACGAGGGGTTCAGGACCGGCGACCTATCGGCCCGTTCACTCAGTTCCTACGAGACTCGATGGAAGTCGGTGTTGGGCAGGGAAATGAGGCTCGGGTACTGCGCTCGGATGGTGTATGAGTCGCTGGGCGATTCTCAGATAGAGCGTCTGCTAAACACGCTGTTGGGCGTCGAAATGCAGAAAGAATTCCTATCCGCCGCCGAGTTCTCCTTCGACTGGCACGGCACCATCATCCAGAAAGCGGCCTGCCATCCACAGGTGGGCAAGGTCATTGCTTCCTTCGGGCCTCTCGTCGCACCGTTTCTGGTACGGATGGCAGGTATTCGCCTGAGCTGAACCTCAAACCCGCTTCCGATGAGACGACAGCGCCGTAATGGTTCGCGGACGGTCAGCTACGCATCCCGTGAGGGACCAGCCTGGCGCAATCGTGTTTTCGTCTGGGTTTCGGCTGGTCTACTCCTGGCCGCCTCGTGGACGATGATGTGGTCCCTGGAGACCTACTGGAACCCGCTTTTCTTTGTGAGCACCTGGGTCAGCGCGACGCTCCTGATGTATTCGTTTGGCCCGTCCGGCTATCCGGGCTGGCGGCGTCATCTTGCTCTCGCTCTCGTATCCGTACCGATCTGGTGGTGGTTCGAGCTTATCAATGCGCGTGTTCAGAACTGGAAGTACATCATCCTCTTCGAATACGGAGACGTAGGATATGCGTTGCTGCCGTCACTCGCGTTCTCGACGGTCGTTCCGGCGGCCTCATCGGCCTCGCGGGCTCTGCGCGCAGGCGAGATCGTTGCCGGTGCGGTGTCTCTTGCCTTGCTACTAGCGTTACCCGCCCAGTTCTTCATACTGGTGTGGGTCGCGCCGTTCTTGATACTGGACGGCGTCGTGGGGCTCCGGTGAGGTCGCAACCTGGTACAAGAGCTGCTATTGGGGAGAGTGGCGGACCGCTGTCGCAGTCGGTTTGGCCGGTGTCACCTGCGGCTTTCTTTGGGAGTTCTGGAACTTCTGGGCGACCCCGAAGTGGGCGTACGACATCCCGTATGTAGATTCCTGGCACGTTTTCGAGATGCCTATTCTGGGGTATGCCGGGTACGTACCTTTCGCGTGGAACACAGGAACAGTAACTGCTAGTTTACGCAAATCCGAATCCGCAGGAGTGTTTCCTGGGCGTGAAGCCCAGGTCATACCATGTTGGAATGTTGAAGCCGCAGAATCAATGGGGACGCGTTAAGAACCCATGAAGAACGAGTCCAAACCTGGGTACCAGCCGTCAGCCGGTTCGTCGGTGTTTTTCGCCGAGGGTCAAGATCGCTGGCTCAATTAGCGAGCTGTTTCACGAGCTCGGCTGGGGTGTTTACCGGTAGCTGACACACGTAGTTCTCACAGACGTAGGCGGTCGCTCGACCGCCGAGCTGACCGCGGTTTTTAGCGAGTGGCAGGTCGGCCAGGGCGCCGTCCCTGTCGTCGAGCCCGATCAAGACGCGGTTGGGTATGAAACTGCGATAGGCCTCTGCCGCCATCGCTGCTGCGTCGGACTCCCGCCGGTCGCCGGCAATGACGATCTCCTTCGCCTTCGAGAGGTAGAAGTCCAGGGTGCACAGATAATGTCCTGAACCGGCGGGCACTCTCGTCATCATTTCCCTGGCTGACCGCAGGGTCGTGACGGCTGGTTCCTTCAGAGCCGGATCGCCCGTGATTATCGCCAGTCGCAGCAGCACGTCGGCTGCCATCGAGCTACCGGATGGAATGGCGTTGTCAGAGGTGTCTCTGGGCCGGAGCACCAGTTCCTCGTGGTCGCGCCCCGTGTCGTAGAAGGCCCCGGCGCCCTCGTCCCAGAAGAGCTCGACCATCGACCGACCCAGGTCGATCGCGTCGGTAAGCCATCTCGCTTCGAACGTTGCCTCGTGCAGTGCGATGAGACCGGAGATCAGGAACGAGTAGTCTTCTAGGTAGGCGTTCAGCTTGGCCTGGCCGTCTTTGTAAGTCCGCAGCAGCCGTCCGTCCCTCCGGAGGCTCTGCGTCAGGAACTCGGCATTCTTCCGTGCGACTTCCACGTAGTCTGTCCGTGCCAACACAGCCCCGGCCTCCGCGAATGCCTGCATCATGAGCCCGTTCCACGAGGTAAGCGTTTTGTCGTCGCGCTCCGGCCGCACGCGCTTCTCTCGAGCTTCGAACAGGGTTGCGCACGCCCGGTCGAGGACCGTCTCCAGCTCATCAGTGGTCATGGTTGACATACCAGCAAGAGCCATCGTCTCCTCGACGATGCTCAGAATGCTCATGCCTTCGAAGTTGCCCTGCTGCGTGACCCCGAAGTAGCTATTGACATTCTCTCCGTCGTCTTTGCCGAGCAGCTTTACGATCTCCTCCGGCCTCCAGACGAAGAACTTGCCCTCGACGCCCTCGCTGTCGGCGTCTTGAGCGGAGTAGAAGCCGCCGTCAGGGTCCGTCATCTCTCGAAGGATGTAGTCGAGTGTCTGCTCCACGACTCGGCGGTACAGGGGCTTGCGGGTGACCTGGAACGCGTGGAGGTACAGCTTCACCAGAAGGGCGTTGTCGTACAGCATCTTCTCGAAATGGGGGACGAGCCAGAACATGTCGGTTGAGTAGCGGTGGAAGCCGCCGCCTAACTGGTCGTAGATGCCGCCTTTGGCCATCTTGTCGAGCGTCAACTCCACGATCTCCAGAGCGCGTGGGTCCCCTGTCCGCAGGTAGTATCTGAGCACGAACTCGTAGATCATTGGCTGGGGAAACTTCGGCTGCATTCCGGTCCCGCCGTGTTTGTCGTCGAACTGGCTGGATATGCCACGGTAGGCTTGGGCCAGAATGTCCGGGGTCAGAGGTTCGATGCTGGGTGCAGCGGTCGTAAGCGCCTTCATCTGCTGTACGAGCTTGCCGGTAGTCAAGACCACGTCGCTACGTTTCGTCTTGTAGGTGTCGGCCATGACCTCTAGCACCCGGGGAAGGCCCGGCATCCCTGGCCTATCTTCGGGCGGGAAGTAGGTGCCGCCGTAGAAGGGCTCGCCGTTCGGGGTAAGGAAGACGGTCATGGGCCATCCGCCGTGACCCGAGAGGACCTGGATCGCTGCCATGTAGATGGAGTCGACGTCGGGCCGCTCCTCCCGGTCGACCTTGATGCAGACGAAGTCTCGGTTCATCTGCTCGGCGATGGCTGGGTTCTCGAAGGACTCTCGCTCCATCACGTGGCACCAGTGACAGGCGGAGTAGCCCACGCTGAGCAGTACCGGCTTGTCGTCGATTTTAGCCCGTTCCAGGGCTTCGGGCCCCCACGGGTACCAGTCCACCGGATTGTGGGCGTGCTGGAGAAGGTACGGGCTGGTCTCTTTGATCAGTCTGTTCGCCATGTGCTACCTACCCGGTACTGTACAGGAAAGGGCCTGGTGAGGGTATTGTTCTGGGCCTTCCGTGCTTTTGATTTGACGGCGCGGCTGTGCGGGCGAAAGGAGCCCTCATCTCAATCTTCTCTCGGCGGGGGAATAGGTAAGAGCCCACACCGCCCCGGTCTATGTCCGAGCGGGCCGGTATAATCGGTTTGGGAACCTCACCCCCAACCCACTCTCCGTCGCGCGGAGACGAGGCAAGAGTTAGAGGGGCACTCATGAACGGTGGCGCACCTGGAATAGATGTCGAGGTCAAGACGGGGGTCGACCTGGTGAACATCGCTGAGTTTCGCGGGCCCCTGGACCGCCGGGGCGACGCCATGCGGCCACGGTTGTTCGCGCCCGCTGAGGTGGCCGGGGCCACGGTGGAGCGGCTGGCGGGCATCTTCGCCGCTAAGGAGGCGGCTTTCAAGGCGCTGGCGCTGCCACGCAGCGACTGGTACGTCCTCGAAATCGGGCACGACGGCGACGGCCGGCCGTACATCGAGTTCGCCGAACGCTACGACCCCTCTCACATTGTCAGCCTCGACCTGAGCATCTCGCACACGGACGAGTACGCCGTCGCCTCGGTGATGGCTCTGGCGCGGAAGTGAACGAGCCTTGGTTTTACGCGGTCTGGACTGTCGGCGCGTTCGTGGTCGGGACATTGCCTGTCGGAGATCTGGTCGCCCGGACCAAGGGTGTCGACATCAGGGCGTTGGGGACGGGCAACCCCGGCAGCGCGAACATCTACAGGGAGATCGGGCCCGCACACGGGGTCGCCGTGTTTTTGCTCGACGTATCCAAGGGTGCCGTCGCGACGGTGCCGCTGCTTCTACTGGATCTGCCGTCGTGGTCGGGGCTGGCGGCGACGACAGCGGTGGTCGGCGGGCACCTTTTCCCGTTTCTGTGGCGCATTGAGGGCGGCACGGGCATGGCAGTGGCCCTCGGGACGATGCCCGGCCTGCTGCCGCTGGGCGTCCTGGTCTCGGCTCCGTTGGGGGTGGTCTGGTTCGTGTTGAAGCGGAACCCGGCGCAGACCGGGGCCATCGTGTTCGTCGTGACCGCGGTGGCCGGAGGGCTGATGCACCGGGAACCGGTTGCCGTCCTGGCCGTCGCTTTGGCCGCGGTGGCGATAACCGTCAAGGCGCGGGTGCAGTACGGCGGTAGGTAGTCTGAGAATTCTCCCGCCGGCTCCAAATCGTCCCAAAGTGTTTCATTCGTAGCTGAGGTGAACGATGTCCGGGTGTCTCGCCGCCCATGTCTGAGCCTTCGTTCGGCTCTGCCGAATCCCACCCAGCTTCGTGGAAATCCAACGTGGACAGACCACATAGTCTACAGAGAACACTGGAACTACCGAATTGTTCTTCACGCGTTGTTCACACCTCTGGGCGGAGCCTTCATGTTGACTTGACGCCGGCGTGAGACACTGCTGAAGGTCTCGGGTCGTGACCGATATGAACAGGCTGACAGTTGTCGTCATCGGAGCGGCTTTCACGGGACTGTTTCTGGTCTCCTTCATCGTCTACATGGGCCGGGCCAGCGTTTGGGGACACTCCCCAAACCCCCTGAGGGCGGGCGGGTGGGATTCCGGAGGAGCCGGAACAAACGGCGCCGGGTCGTCTCTACGGCGATGGCAGCTAGTACAGGGTTGGGGCCATTCGCTCGACGTTCAGGCCTTCCGGTAGGACAAAGTCTTTGTAGCGCGTCTGGATTTCGACTCCACTGATGCTCCGGGTGAACCCGGCGGTTGGCTCGAAGCGCTTGACCTCGACTTCCAGGGTGTTGTCGCCTTGCTTCAGGAGGTCTACGTCGAGCTTGTACTTGAACCAGTAACCGCCGAAGCTATCGGGGGCCTGGATCGTGCTGCGGAATTTGGCCAGGATGCGGGTGGCGTGGTAGTCGCTGATCTCGGCGTCTTTGAGGGGCAGCACCGTGCCGTTCAACCGGATCTCGACCTCGTCTTCGACGCAGAACTCGGCGAAACGGATGGTGAGGATGGGCTCGCGCATCTCTCCATCGCGGCGGGCGCTGTCCATCTCGTCGGCTACGAGGATGCTCAAGGTCGTGGTCTTGCCCTCCGCCAAAGGGGCAGGTAGCTGGCGATCGGGGAGTTCCGACGCGTTCACCTTCGACTCGTCCCTTACCCCCTCGCGTGGCTGGAGGAAGTAGCGCTTGTCGTGGCGCTCGGTGATCTCAGGATATGCGACCTCCCGCAGGATCTCGTATTCGGTGCGGCTGAAGGGCCACGGCAGGTAGCCTAGGTACAGGCCGGTGAAGCCCTGCCACGCGACTGACTGGCGCAGAGCCCGGAACATCTCGATGTGCGGGAAGATGGTCCGCTCGTCGTAGACTATGTGGGCGGGCCGCAGGTACGCGGCGGACCCGGCGGAGTTGGCAGCGTCGGCCAGCCACCGTCCGCCGACATCTCCGGGGTCGACAAGCTCTACGCCGTTGATCTGCCCGACAACCAGGTCAAGGTTGCCGTCTGCCAGCCACGTCTCGACGTCGAGGCCCATTCTGAGGTTAGCGTCGCGCTGGTGGTTGACGCGGGCCATGACGGTGATCTCACGGTCCTGCTTCGCCGCGATCTCGTTCGCAAGCTCACGGACCCCGCCGACGAACTCGCTCATCAGCAGGGCCCCTCTCTCGATATCGGCACTGCGGAAGTAGACCTCGGAGAACATGAAGTCGAGCTCGATGCCGTCGGCCCGGTAGTCTTCGAGAGCCTCGCGGATGATCGCGCGCTTGTCCTCGATGACCAGTGGGTTGGTGTAGTCGTGGGCCCACTCCTGGGGCGGCTCGTCGACGCACACCTCTTTGCCGTGCTCCCACCTTAGCCAGCCGCAACGCTGTGCGCCCGGCGCGTGCCCGTCGTTGAGCTTGATGCTCGTGACGACGGGCATACCCATCTCGCGCCCGCGTTTGACGACCTCCCGGAGCTGGTCGGTCCCCATCTCCTTGGCGTCGCGCACCATGCGCATGATCCGCCAGTCGATGTAGTTCTCCCAGATTTCCTTGCCCTCGCCGATGGTCCGGCCGGTCGTGCTCTGGTGGAAGAAGACATCGCCGTAGCCCAGGCCGAAGACCAGAGTCTCCACGCCCGTGCCGACGACCTCGTCAACGGGCCAGTAGAGCTTTCGGAGGCTGAGTGGTGGGTCGATTCTCTTGCCGTGGAAGTGGTGTCCGTCGTTGTAGTAGATCAGCCGTGGCTTTCCCATGAGGATACCTCTTGTATGTGACGATGGTACGGGACGGTAGACCTTCGGTGTTGCTCAAGAGCGAATCGGCTGACCATTCCCGAGGTCGGCGGCCTTTCCGTGACCTTGGGATTTGACGGGCACGATGGTACCATCTCCGCGACCCGAAAACGGGCGTTCCCGGCGAATGGTGAGCAAGTTGGTCAAGGTTAGCGAGAGCGCCAAGAAAGAGCTGAAGCGGATGATCGACGGCCGCACCCTGGAGCCGGGCAAGTTCCTCAGGCTTGCGACGCCGCCGGTGTGGACGCTCGAAGGTGACTTCGGAGTCGTCGTCGATGACGAGCGGTTCGCGGATCAGGTCGTGTTCTTCGAGGGCGAGAAGCTGCTCTTGGTGGACCCCGAGCTGGCGAAGCATCTCGCGAACGCGGCCTTCGACTTCAAATCGACGCCCGAGGGCGTCAGGTTTACGCTGGACGTGTATTAGCGGCACTGAGGCATGAAGTGACCAGTTTACCGATGGACCCCTTCGAGACCAGAGAGATCGGCACGACCGGATTGCTGGTCACGAGGCTTGGCCTTGGGGGCGCGCCCCTTGGCGGGCTATTCGATGACGTTGCCGGCGACGTTGCGTCTGGCGTCGTCCGGCGGGCCTACGACCTTGGTATCCGGTATTTCGACACGGCGCCGCTGTACGGACACGGGAAGAGCGAGCGGTTCGTGGGCGAAGGGCTTGCCAGCATGCCGCGCGACGAGTTCGTTCTGTCGACCAAGGTCGGGCGCGTTCTCGACCCGGTGAACCGTCCGCCCGACGACGATTACTTCTCGAACCTACCGGCCGCCGTGCCGAGGTTCGACTACAGCCGCGACGGCATACTCAGGTCGATCAACGACAGCTTGGAACGCCTGCAGCTCGACCGGATAGACATCGCGCTCATTCACGACCCCGATACCGCCGAGACCGAGGACCCGGAGCACTGGCGGCGTGCAGTCGGGGAGGGCTACCCGACGCTGGACGGGCTGCGCTCCCAAGGCGTCGTTAGGGCCATCGGGGTCGGGATGAACAGCGTTGAGCCCCTGCTCCGGCTGGTAGCTGAAGGCGGCTTCGACTGCTTCCTGCTTGCCGGCCGGTACACGCTGCTCGATCAGTCCGGGCTGGAAGAACTGATGCCGTTGTGTGGGCGGCGCGGTACCTCAATTCTCATCGGAGGCCCGTACAACAGCGGTATCCTCTCGTCGGACCTGTCGCCCGGCGCCAAGTTCTTCTACGAGGACGCTTCGCCCGACGTTCTCGAGCGCGCCAGGAAGCTGAAAGCGGTGTGCGACCGGCACGACGTGCCACTGAAGGCGGCCGCGCTGCAGTTTGGGCTCGCCCATCCGGTCGTGGCTGCGTCCATCCCAGGCGCTCGCACCGCTGCCGAGGTCGAGGAAAACGTGGCGATGGTGCGACATGCCATACCCGACGCGCTGTGGGACGACCTACGGGGCGAGGCCCTCATTCCTGAAGCCGCGCTGGTAGGCGGATAAAGGGCGGCACCCCTCGGCAGGTTGGGCCGGGGCTGGGGGCCGCATAGAGCCCAGTCCTGTACTGGTTTGCGTGCGCTCGGGACGGACACTGGTTGATCCCTACGTAGCGAGAAGCACTATGTTTGACATTTTTTGGCGAAACATACGTGTGACCGTCGAACGGATCGGGGCGTCGCCGGACGATCCCGACGACGTGCGGCTGCACAAATCGATGCTGACGGCCATGGCGACGCTGAGCGGCAGCTTCGCGGTGCTGTAGGGCGTCATCTACGTGTACTTCGACGAGCCGTTGGCGGGGAGTATCCCTTTCGTGTACTCCGCCATGTCGTATGTCAGCCTGATCGCCTTCGGGATAACTCGACGCTACGGTTTCTTTCGTGTTACTCAGTTGTTGCTCATGTTAATTCTGCCGCTCCTCCTAATGATCGCGCTCGGCGGCTTCGTCAGCTCAAGCGCCGTTGTGCTGTGGTCCCTGTTGTCGCCCTTAGGCGCTCTCTTCTTCGCGGGACGCCGCGAATCGGCGTGGTTCTTCCTGGCGTATCTTGGCCTGTTGGTCGCGATCGGGGTCATCGAGCCGTTTGTCAGCCGGGAAAACAACCTCCTGTCCGGGGTGGTGACGCTTTTCTTCGCCATGAACGTGGGCGTCGTTTCTGCGGTCATGTTCGTGCTGCTAATGTACTTCACCGGCCAAAAGGACGAGGCTTTTGGATTTTTACGCCGAGAACAGCAAAGATCGGAAGGTCTGCTTCTCAACGTTATGCCGAAGGACATCGCGGCGTCGTTGAAGGATGGCAGCCGGACGATCGCCGACCACTTCGATGCCGTCAGTGTCCTTTTCGCCGACGTGGTCGGATTCACGATGTTTACCGCTAGAATGGCGCCCCGAGAGCTGGTGGAGCTGTTGAACGAGTTCTTTTCGTACTTCGACTCGCTAGTCGAGAAACACGGCCTCGAGAAGATCAGGACGATCGGCGGCAACTACATGGTCGCAGCTGGAGTGCCGCGACCGCGCGTCGACCACGCCCACGCTCTGGCTCGCATGGCGCTGGAGATGATCGAGTATTCGACTAGCCGTGCCGCCGTCGCGGAAGTGCCGTTGCGGTTCCGCACCGGGATGAACTCGGGTCCGACTGTGGCCGGTGTGATTGGCCACAAGAAATTCCCGTACGATCTATGGGGCGACGCCGTCAATACCGCCAGCCGCTCGTAGGTCTCACGGCGTTCCTGGAAGAGTCCAGGTAACGCGCGAGACCTACGAGCTTATTAAGAACGATTTTGTCTGTACGACTCGCGGGTCTGTAGAAGTCAAGGGCAAGGGCGACATGGAGACGTGGTTCTTGGATGGGGTGCGCTCATAGGGATTCAGACTCGCCCGGCGACGGTGTTCCCCATTCGCGCGGTGCTCACTACCTCGCCACCGTCGGCCGCGATGTCGGGCGTGCGGTAGCCCTCGGCCAGTACCCCCTCGACCGAGGCCTCGACCGCAGCGGCTTCTTCTTCCAGGCCCAGCGAGTACCGCAGCAGCATGGCGGTGCTCAAGATCGTTCCGATGGGGTTCGCGATGCCCTGGCCAGCGATATCCGGCGCGCTGCCGTGTATCGGCTCGTACAGATTGACGGCGCGCCGTCCTCGTCCGCCGGCCTTTGGCAGACCGGCCAGGCTGGCTGACGGGAGCATACCCAGCGACCCGGAGAGCACCGAGGCTTCGTCGGACAGGATGTCGCCGAATGTGTTCTCCGCGACGATCACGTCGTAGTGGACCGGATTGCGGATGATCTGCATGGCCAGGTTGTCCGCCAGGATGTGCTCTAGCTCGACGTCCGGATACTCCGATGCCAGCTCGATGGCGATCTCGCGCCACAGTCGCGACGACTCCAGGACGTTGAACTTGTCTGCCGAGGTCAGGAGCTTGCGCCGGCCTCTGGCGAGCTCGAACCCCACCCGCAGGATCCGTTCGATCTCCTGCTCGGTGTACTTCATCGTGTCGACGCCTCGTCGCCCACGGGAGGTCGTCCAGCGCCGCTTGGGCCGCGAGAAGTAGAGCCCACCGGTGAGCTCGCGGACGATCACCATGTCGACGCCCTTAAGCAGGTGGGGTTTGATCGGCGACGAGTTGATGATCGCCGGGGAGACCTTCACAGGCCTGAGGTTGGCGTACAGGCCGAGACCTTTTCGCATCCCGAGGATGCCCTGCTCCGGCCGGACGCTGGAGTTGGGGTCGTCCCATTTCGGGCCGCCC
>CAUZJF010000026.1:0-13918 GCA_963579975.1 Dehalococcoidia bacterium | reverse complement strand
TGACGTGATCAAGGTCTCCGACATCTCGAACGAGAACATCGTTTCTCGCGAGCTGGCACTGATCCGAGTCAAGGCCAACATTGAGACTCGCAGCGAGATCATGCAGATCGTCGACATTTTCCGCGCCAATATCGTGGATGTCGCACCGGACACCCTCATCGTCGAGGTGACAGGCGACGAAGACAAGGTGGACTCGCTTCACGAGCTGCTGAAGGGTTTCGGAGTGGTTGAGCTGATGCGCACCGGGACTATTGCGCTCAACAGAGGCCTGGGCACTGCAGTGCGCGACGACCGTTCGGGACGAAGATCGACGGCCGTCCGGTGGGGTGAAGCGGCGTCCGTGTGACGCGGTCAAAGGGCGCCAATTTGTATATTTATCGAGAGCGAGGCTAGAGACAAAAATGGCTAAGATGTACTACGAAAACGACGCGGACCTGTCGCTCCTGCAGGACAAGACGATAGGCGTGATCGGCTATGGCAGCCAGGGGCATGCTCACGCCTTGAACCTCAAGGACTCCGGTCAGGATGTGGTAGTGGGCCTGTACGAAGGCAGCAAAAGTTGGTCTAAGGCCGAGGCGGACGGCCTTAAAGTAGCACTGGTGGCGGAAGCCGCCGGCGAGTCCGACGTCATCATGATGACGATACCGGACACGGCTATGGCCGAGGTCTACAAGGAGTCGATCGCCCAACACATGCTGCCGGGCAAGACCATCATGTTCGCCCACGGCTTCAACATCCACTACCGGACCATCGTACCGCCCGACAGCGTCGACGTATCGATGGTGGCGCCTAAGGCCCCAGGGCACAGGATGCGCGAGGTTTTCACCAGAGGCTCCGGAGTCCCCGGCCTGCTGGCCGTCCACCAGGACACGTCCGGGCAGGCCCACGACGTAGGTCTCGCCTACGCCAGGGGCATCGGGTGTGCCCGGGCCGGCGTGTTGGATACGACGTTCAAGGAAGAGACCGAGACGGACCTCTTCGGAGAGCAGTCCGTCCTATGCGGTGGCGTGACCGCACTGATCAAGGCCGGCTTCGAAACGCTGGTCGAGGCCGGATACCAGCCCGAGTCCGCGTATTTTGAGTGCATGCACGAGCTCAAGCTGATCGTCGACCTGCTATACCAGGGCGGCATGGAGTACATGCGCTACTCCATCAGCGACACGGCCGAGTACGGTGACTACTCCCGTGGCCCAGTCGTCGTCGATGAGCACGTGAAGGAGAACATGAAGAAGGTGCTGGCCGCCATTCAGGACGGCAGCTTCGCCCGCGAGTGGATCGCCGAGAACGACGAAGGTCGCCCGCGATTCAACCAACTGCGCAAGGAGAACGCCGAGCACCCAATCGAGACAGTCGGCAAGGAGCTCCGGGACATGATGAGCTTCCTGAAGGACGCGGACTAGCTATCATGGGAGAGGGCTTTCGAGATTCGCCGGTACCGCGATGCCGATAGGGAAGGCGTCGTCGCGCTGTGGACGAACGTCATTGGCTACGATTCGCCACATAACGACCCTGTAGCATCGGTAGAGCGGAAGATCGCCCGCGACTCTGATCTGTTCCTTGTCGCTGCCGAGAACGGCAAGGTGGTAGGGACGGTGATGGGTGGATACGACGGGCACCGCGGCTGGATTTATTCCTTGGCGGTCGATAGGGTTAAGCGCCATAGAGGTATAGGGGCGGCGCTTATGAGTGAGCTTGAACAAGAGCTGAAGGCCCTGGGTTGCTTGAAAGTCAATCTACAGATAGTGAAGTCGAACGTGGGCATCATAGAGTTCTATGAACAACTTGGGTTCGCGGTTGAGGACCGCGTGCAGCATTGGGAAGCGGTTGTACGGGGAATCGATCGAAGAATAACACCGACGTTTCTACATCATCAGGCACGAAGCGAGCATACTCATGAAAAGCACGGAGGCCATCCACGTAGTTCGCCGTAAGGCGCGGGTCCTGGCAGGGCTCGGCCTGGCGTACTGCGTTTTCCTTACTTAGCCCGGATGTCGCGTTTGAACTGCGATTGACAGGCTCAGGGCTACGAAAGGAGACCCACGATGACCGAATGCAAGGTACTGATTTTCGATACGACGCTGCGTGACGGCGAGCAGTCGGCCGGTATCGGGCTGACCACCGAAGAAAAGGTGGAGATCGCCAAGCAGTTGGATCGCCTCGGCGTAGATATCATCGAGGCGGGGTTCGCTGCCAGCTCACCGGGCGACTTCAAGGCCGTCGAAACGATCGCCAAGGAAGTACGACGCCCGATCATTGCGTCCCTGGCCCGCTGTGTCCCCGGGGATGTCGACGCCGCCTGGGAGGCCCTCAAGGATGCCGAGCATCCCAGGATTCACGTGTTCATATCGAGCTCCGACGTCCAGATCATGCACCAGCTTCGAAAGAACCCCGAGGAGGTGCTGGACATCGCGGTCTCGTCGGTCGAAAGGGCGAAGGGCTACTGCGAAGACGTAGAATTCTCTCCCATGGACGCGACCCGGACAGACATGGACTACCTCTACAAGCTGGTAGAGGCAGCGATAGCCGCCGGCGCCACCACGGTAAACATCCCGGACACGGTAGGCTACGCAGTTCCGACAGAGTTCGCCCAGCGCATCAGAGACATCATTGAAAACGTGCCGAACATCGGACAGGCGCGGGTCAGCGTTCACTGCCACAACGACCTGGGCAACGCTTCGGCGAATAGCGTGGCGGCGGTTCAGGTTGGCGCCCGCCAGGTTGAGGGGTGCATCAACGGTCTGGGAGAACGGGCCGGAAATGCGTCCCTCGAAGAGGTCATCATGGCGATTGAAACTCGCCATGACCTGCTCGGCGTCAGCACCAACATCGATACCAGGCAGATATATCGCACGAGCCGTCTGGTAAGCGACATAACCGGATTCCCGGTCCAGCCGAATAAGGCGATCGTCGGCGCCAACGCCTTCAGACACGCCTCGGGTATCCACCAGGACGGGGTACTGAAGGAGCGCACGACCTTCGAGATCATGGAGCCACAATCCGTCGGTTGGCCCAGCAGCTCGCTAGTGCTCGGCAAGCTCAGCGGGCGTGCCGGTCTGCGTGCGCGGCTCGAGGACCTGGGCTACATGCTCGACCAGGACCAGCTCAACTCGGCGTTCGAAGCGTTCAAGGATCTGGCCGACCGAAAGCGGGAGGTGACCGACGCGGACCTGGAGGCCCTCATGGCCAACCAGCGGCGTGACAAGACCGAGACAGCGATATACAAGCTCGATCACGTACAGGTCTCGTGTGGAAACCGCGAAATCCCTACTGCCACGGTGAGGCTCACTGACCCTCAGGGCAAGGCCGCTACCGACGCCGCAACCGGCACCGGCCCCGTGGACGCTGTCTACCAAGCTATTAACCGAATAATCGGAGTGCCTAACACGCTGACCGAATTCCGGGTGGATGCCGTAACCCAGGGAATCGACGCCATCGGCGACGTCACCATTCGCATCGAGAAGGACGGTGACACCTACGTCGGTCGCGGCACCGACACCGACATTATCGTGGCCAGCGCGAAGGCGTATATGAACGCTCTCAACCGTCTCCTCGCCATCGAGCAAGCGGACATCGCCGTCACACAGCCCTCAGCGAACTAGGGGCTGCCGACTTCCGTGAAGCGTATGGTGGGGCGCACCATACGCGAGTTACTACTACCAAGGTTGAACGAGTATGCCACCGAAAACCATGTTCGCGAAGATATGGGACACGCACGTCGTCCACCACGAGCCTGGACAGGACGCGATAGTTTACGTCGATCTCCACCTTATCCACGAGGTGACGTCGCCCCAGGCCTTCGAGGGCCTTCGCCTGACCGGTCGTAAGGTAAGGCGCCCCGATTTGACGATCGCTACTGCCGATCACAACGTACCCACCTGGGACCGCTCGAAGCCAGTCACCGACGATACCTCCCGCCGCCAGTTGGAAGCCCTGGGGCGCAACTGCGAGGAGTTCGGCATCACACTGCACGACATGCAGAGTCCCCTCCAGGGGATCGTGCACATCATCGCGCCAGAGCAGGGATACACGCAGCCTGGAAAGACCATCGTCTGCGGGGATAGCCACACGTCCACTCACGGAGCCTTCGGGGCATTCGCTCTCGGGATAGGGACGACTCAGGTGGAGCAAGTCCTCGCGACACAATGCCTTCTCCAAGCTATGCCGAAGACCATGGAAATACGGGTCGACGGCGCGTTGCCCTTTGGCGTGACGGCGAAGGACTTTATCCTCAGCGTAATCGGCCGCTTGGGGGTCTCAGGCGCGTCCGGTTACGTAATCGAATACACCGGCGAGGCTATCCGGTCGCTCTCGATGGAAGGCCGAATGACCGTCTGCAACATGTCTATCGAGGCCGGCGGTCGGGCCGGGATGGTAGCCCCCGACGACGTGACCTTCGAATACCTGCGGGGGCGCCCCTACGCGCCCCAGGGCACCGATTTCGATGCGGCCATCGTCGAGTGGCAGGCCCTCGTTACGGATCCGGGAGCCCGCTTCGACAAAACGGTCGAGATCGACGCCGGGACGCTCGAACCCATGGTTTCGTGGGGCACCAACCCAGGTATGGTCGTGCCCGTCACCGGGCGAGTCCCCGACCCTGACTCGGCGGATGACCTCGGCCGAAAGCAGGCTACCGAGCGGGCGTTGGAGTACATGGACCTCCAGCCCGGCACGCCAATGCAGGACGTCAAGATCGACCGTGTGTTCCTTGGGTCGTGCACCAACGCGCGCATCGAGGACCTGCGAGCCGCCGCCGAGGTCGTCGATGGCCGGCGCGTAGACAACCACGTCTCCGCGATGGTGGTCCCAGGTTCCCAGGCTGTCAAGGAGCAGGCCGAGCAAGAGGGCCTCGACGACGTGTTCAAAGATGCCGGGTTCGAGTGGCGGAACTCCGGCTGCTCGATGTGTCTGGGGATGAACCCCGACATCCTGCAGCCCGGCGAGCGCTGTGCATCGACGTCTAATCGCAACTTCGAAGGGCGCCAGGGACGAGGTGGGCGGACCCACCTCGTCAGCCCGCAGATGGCTGCCGCCGCTGCGATAGCTGGACACTTCGTCGATATACGCGAGTGGTAGTCCAGGCGCAGAGGTTTTAGATGAGCAACTCATCCGACGAGTTGGAGGGCAAGCCGCAGAATTCGCGCGAATCATTCGGGAGCATCTGCCCGAGTTGCGTGAGCAGTACGGCGTCGAATCTCTCGGTATTTTCGGGTCGTACGTCCGGGGAGAGCAACGCGAAGACAGCGACCTTGATGTCCTGGTCGCGTACAAACGTCCGATGGGCCTGTTCAAATTCGCAGCGCTCAGACGGCATATCTCTGAGGTCCTCGGAGTTGACGTAGACCTAGTGCCTCAAGGCGCCCTCAAGAAAAGCATTGGTCACCGAATTCTTCAGGAAGTCGTGCCCGTGTGACTCGAACCTACATCGAATACCTGGCGGACATCGTCGAACACATACAAATGGCGGAGGCTTCGTTCGGGGCAAGAGCTTCGAGGCCTTCGTCGAGGACGAGCGAACGGTGCTCGCTGTTGAGCGGGCTATCGAGATCATTGGGGAGGCCAGCAGACACGTCCCAGAGGCTGTCCGCACGCGTTTCCCGGAGATTTCGTGGCGGGACATGAGTGACATGAGGAATCTGGTCAGTCATTTCTACTTCGGAGTAGAGCTAAGCACCCTGTGGGACACCGTCGCCATCAATATTCCTGCAACGATCCCCTTGATTCGGAACGCTCTCGAGGTCCTTGAAAAAGAGGAAAAGGACTGCTGATATGCAACCCTTCAACAGACACACAGGCGTCGTTGCGCCGATCGACCGCGTCGATGTCGATACCGACCAGATCATTCCGAAGCAGTTCTTAAAGCGGATCGAGCGGACGGGCTTCGGCCAGTTCCTCTTCCACGACTGGCGATTCGACGATTCCGGCGAGCCGAAACCGGACTTCGAATTGAACCGTCCCGGATACGAGGAGGCCTCAATTCTCGCCACGGGTCGGAATTTCGGCTCTGGCTCTTCACGTGAACACGCTCCATGGGCGCTCCTGGACTACGGCTTCCGATGCATCATAGCGCCCAGCCTTGCGGACATCTTCCACAAGAACTGCTTTGAGAATGGCCTGATCCCCGTCCTCCTGCCGGAGGAGGTGGTGGAGCGCATCATCACCCGGGCCCAGAATGAGCCGGGCTACCAGCTCACTGTCGACCTGGAGTTGGAGCGGGTGTGGGACCTGGACGAGGAAATAGTCGCCGGCTTCAAGGTGCACAAGAACCCGGAAGTCCACACTTTTCGCCGTCACTGCCTGATAAACGGGCTCGATGACATCGAGTTGACGCTGCAGCACGAGGACAAGATCGCCGCTTACGAGGAGCGAATGAAGCTACGGGCTACCGGCTAGAATCCGACTGACCATCAACGCTCTGGCCCATCTCCTCGGCCATCGTGGACTCCTCGTCGCCGACCTTCGCGGAGCGTCCGCGGCGGGCCATGCGTTTGACCCCCGAGGACACGAGCCCTTGGAGCGAGTCGATTTCTCGTGTTATTGCGGACCTGAAGTGTGAACTGTACTCGCCCATCTTACGGAACTTCTTGTACCTACTGCTGAGCAGCTTCTTCTTGGAGAGCGACTGCAGCGTCACCAGCTCCTGCAAGATCGCCCGCCGCAACTGCCGGGCCGCTTCGTCCGGATTTGTGTGGGCTCCGCCCGGTGGCTCCGGTACGATGGCATCGACGATTCCGAGCTCTTTGCAGTCTTGCGACGTCACTTTCAAGGAGCCCGCTGCTTCCTCGGCACGCTCCCTGTCCTGATAGATCAGTCCTGCCGCCTGCTCCGGGGAGATGATCGAGTAGATCCCGTTCTCCGCCATGAGCACCTTGTCGGCCACCCCGAGAGCCAAGGCGCCTTCGCTACCACCCTGCCCTATCACAGCCGCGATAGTCGGTACCTCAATACCGGCCATGACCGACATCGTAGTGGCGATCGCGTTGCCCAGGCCCCGCTGTTCATTGTCAACGCTCGGATAAGGGCCTGGGGTGTCGATCAGCGTAATCAGTGGCAGGTCGAATTTCTCGGCGAGCCTCATCGCCCGCTGTGCTTTCCGGAACCCCTCAGGAGACGTCATTCCGTCGTGGCGTTCTATCGAGTCGCCCTCCCGACCGCGTTCTTGCCCTACGATAACGACCGTCTGACCGCCCAGATGCCCAAGGCCTGCGACCACCGACCTGTCGTCCCCATACAAACGGTCGCCATGAAGCTCGACGAAGCTACCCACGATCCGTTCGATGTAGTCGAGGGAGGTCGGACGAGATTCGTGGCGTGCAAGCTGTACCGAGCCCCATGCGTCTGACTTGAGGGACTCCACGTCCGTTTTTTGTCTCTTCTGCGTCGCCGTGAGCTGGTACCGGGAACCTAAGAGGTCCAGCAGGACCGCCAGGAGGTCTCTCAGCCGGGCCCTGTCTACCACAGCATCGAGCATTCCGTGTTCTACGTGGGATTCGGCAGTGTGGGAGCCGCCGGGCACAGGCTGGTCGCTCGCCTCTTTGATCACCTGCATCGGAGTCAGCCCAACGATGGAGCCCGGCTCGGCCACGATGATGTCGGCAAGATTGCCGAAGCTGGCATAGGCCTGTCCAGTGGCCGGATTGGCAAGGACCGAGATGAATGGGAGCTGCTTGGCGCTGAGCTTTTCGGCGGCGATGCTCGTCTTCGCCATCTGCATGAGCGAGAGGATGCCTTCCTGAAAACGGGTGCCTCCACTGGTGACAACCGCTACGAAGGGAAGCTTGCGTTTGGCCGCATGCTCCATCGCCAGAGCCACCTTCTCGCCGACAACGCATCCCATCGTGCCGCCCATGAACCCGAAATCGAGGACGACCAGCTCTAGAGGACTCCCGCCGATGGAACAGGTGCCCGAGACAACCGCCTCCGTTAGACCGGTGCGGCGCTGGTCACGAAATACACGGGCTCTATAGGACCCTCTGGTGGAAAACGATAGTGGGTCCAGGGAAGAGATTCGCCGGTTCGTCTCGCGGAACGTGCCCGCGTCAGCCAGTGAGTCGATTCGTTCCCTGGCCGTCATGCTGTAGTGAAAGCGACATGTGGAACAAACGCGGAACCGCTCGTAAAGCTCGACGCCCACGAGGTTCGCGGCGCAAACCAAGCAGGTCTCCCTGGCGGTCGAGGATGCTTCCACCGCCTCGCCGCGTTTGACGACCGAGATTAGTAGGTCGGCGACGTTTCGTACCAATGCGGCTCTCTTTAGTCGCCTGTCCGGGTCGGTGCTGAATAGGCACGCCGTTTGATATCGAGTCTAGGGGGGGGGGGCAACCTGCCCTTCAGATGCTCGAGTCGAAGCGCTACACCTTCCCGATTATAACATCCCGCGACTTCGAGCCCTCGCTAGGCCCGACCATACCAGCGTCCTCGAGCTGGTCCATCAAGCGGGCTGCGCGCGGATACCCGATGCGCATTCGTCGTTGCAGTAACGACGTCGACAGCTTGTTGTACTGGTGGGCGAGCTCGATTGCCTTGTCGAGAAGCTCGTCCTTCGACTCCAGCTCAACGTCGGCTTCCGTGTCCTCCTGATCCTCGACCTCGTCGCCGACCGTGTGCAGAGACACCTTGGTAAGCGGCGCCCAAGGCGTGCTTTGCCAGAAGCCCACGAGGTCGTCGATCTCCTTGTCCGATATGTACACGCCTTGTACGCGCTCGGGTCTCGACGCGTCTACGGCTTGGTACAGCATATCGCCACGTCCCAGGAGTTTCTCGGCCCCCATCGTGTCCAGAATCGTGCGGGAGTCTATCTGAGACGTAACTCCGAAGCTGACTCGGCTTGGGAAGTTCGCTTTGATGAGTCCCGTAAGCACATCCACCGAGGGCCGTTGGGTCGCCACGATCAGGTGAATACCCGTGGCCCGCCCGAGCTGTGCCAGCCGGCACAGCGACTGTTCTACGTCGAACGACGCCGACATCATCAGGTCTGCGAGCTCGTCGATGGCGACCACCAGGTAAGGCATCCTGTCGGGCATCTTGCGGTTAAACGAGTCTATGTTCCTAACGCCAACCTCCTCCATGCGCCGGTAACGGTTCAGCATCTCCCGGATAAGGCCCTTGAGCAGCGACACCACCTGGTCGGTCTCGACCACGACAGGCGTCAGCAAATGAGGGATTCCGTTGTAAGGAGTTAGCTCAACGCGCTTCGGGTCGACAAGAAGGAGCCGCATCTCGGCAGGCGTCTTCTCCATTAAGAGACATGAGATGATCGTGTTGAGACAAACGCTCTTGCCGCTCCCGGTGGCGCCGGCCACGAGAAGGTGGGGCATCTTGGCAAGGTCGATCACGACAGTCTCGCCGCCGCTTCCTTTACCGAGAGCGATCGGCAATTTGGCGGTCGAGCGCAGTTTCTTGAACTCCTTGCTCTCCATCACACCACGCAAGGTGACGAGGTTGGGCGTTGGATTGGGCACCTCGATTCCGACGAGGGACTTGCCCATCACGGGCGTCTCTATACGGATGCTAGGGGTGCCCAGCGCCAACGCCAGGTCCTTCTCCCTCGACAGGATGCTGTCCACCTTCACGCGAGTCTTGGTCTCGACTCGCGAAACGATGGGCTTGCCCTCCTCGTTAAGCTTGGGATTGCCGTCCTCGTCGGTGACCTTGACCTGCTTGTATTTGCGAATCCAACCGGGGATGAGCCCGTACATGGTAACCGTCGGCCCGGGCCGGGTTTGGCCTATCTCGACATCCACGCTGTAGTCGGCGAGAGTCCTCCTGACCGTTTCGGCGGTCTCGGCCATCTGCTCCTGCGATATCCCGCCTTCAGGCGTGTCCACCAGCCCTTCGATCGGGGGTTTCGACCATTCCGACGCCTTCTCTGGACGCACCTCCTCTTCAACCTCTGCTTCTCGGCCGGAGGACGCGTCCGAGCTCCAAAACTTGTTGAATCTCGCTCCCTCCGGCGCGGATTCCTCCGGCTCCGTGTCGCGCTCTATATCCTGAGACGCCACGGCGGTCTCAATCTCATCCTCCGGGAAGTCTTCAAAGACGTCCTCGTATTCGACATCGCCGTCCGAGGTCTCGTCCACCAGGCCGTCTTCATCGTCCGTCGAGTCTTCGTCGCCAATGGCAGTCGCGGAGACCACCGGTCCACCGGCTTTGAGCGCCTCGCGTAGCTCCCGGTTCCGAGCGAGGGCCGCCTCGCGAGCCGCCTGTCCTCTCTCGTCTGACCGTACACCCATACGCGCGTGATAACCGCGTCGAACGCCAAGAAAGATACTTTTAGCGGCCACCAGCATGACAACGTAGAAGCCGACTAGCAGCCTGATCATCAATGCGCCGACGTCCAGGGTCAGCCGAGGCGCCGCGATCGCCGTCGCCACCACAAACACGACCAGCGCGCGCAGGATTCCGAGAACCGCCGAACTTCCGACAATAGCGGACCCGAGCCCGCCGCCGAGAGTCGTGTCTCCATCCGCTGTGAATTCCGCCAGCGGCCCGTCGAAGGGTCGGAACAGACCCAGGAAACCCAAAGCGAAGATGACGTAACCGGCCGAGCCCAGCCATAGCCGGTAGTGTTTGAACCATGATCGGCGGTACGCCAGTGCCCAGCCGAAGACCACCACCCACGCCGCGACAGGTACCAGACCTAGCCCGACGGTTGAGATGACGCTCTCCCAGGCCGTGATCACCGCCGACTCAATTTGCTCTCGGTACCAGTATGCGAGACCGGCAACCGCGCCGATCGCCGCCACCAGGCTCGCCCATGCGTACCATGGAGCGGATGCCACGCCCCGTATGCTCCTGACTCCAATAGACATTGTCCTCACCACCTGCTGGGGTTTCGTGTTTCGCGATGGTTTCTACAAAGAAGGATCGGTACCGAGCTCAATCGTGGAGTTAAAAACATCCCGCCTGGACCGGCGGCACCGCCACATCGATCAACTCGGTCGGCGCGCGTCCGCCAGATCAGACCTGTCCGATATGGGCTACAATCTTAGGCCGCATTCCCGTCTCGTCGTGAAGGAACTTAGAGACGGCCTTGACAACGCCAGCCTTCGCTCCGTCCAAATCTAGCCTATCTGATCGGTACTGGTCTAGGGTTGATCGGACCTCTTGTGCGGTTCTTTCCAGCAGTTCCGGTGAGTCTTGCATGTCCACGAAACCCGTCGCCGCGACCTCAGGGGCTCCGCGCAACCTGCCGGTCTTGCGATCGAGGGTCATAGACACGACGACGATGCCGTCTCGCGCAAGCTTTCTGCGCTCGTCAAGCACATCGCTGTAGGAACTCCACAGCCTGTTGCCATCCACGAAGACGGGGCCTGCCGGTATCTTGTCGACGATCTTGCCGCGCTTCTCCGTCAGCTCCAGAACGTCCCCGTCCTCCAGGACAAAGGCGTTGGATTCGTGGACGCCGGTCGCTCGGGCGATGGCCGCGTGCGCAACAAGGTGTCGGTATTCGCCGTGCACCGGAACGAAGAACTTCGGCTTTACCAGGCTGAGCATCATTTTCAGTTCTTCTCGGCTACCGTGGCCGTGGACGTGGACCAGAGCGATCTTGCTATACAGCACGTTGGCCTGTTGCCTGTACAGATTGTCAATCGTCTTTGCGACCAGAGTGTCGTTCCCCGGAATCGGCGACGCGGATATGACCACGGTGTCGCCCGGTACGATTTCGATGTCGGGGTGCTCGCCGTTGGAAATACGAACCAGAGCTGAGGTGGGCTCGCCTTGAGCGCCCGTCGCGAGGATTACTACGCGCTCATTGGGAAGCTGCCGCGCCTTGCCGAGGGAGACAACGATGCCGCCTGGGTCATTAAGATACCCCATTCTCGTTGCCATCTTCACATTGTTGACCATGCTGCGCCCTATCACGGTTACGTGGCGTCCGTGTTTGGCGGCGGCATCGATGACCTGCTGGACGCGTGATATCAGCGACGCAAACGTCGCGACCATGACGCGTCCTTTTGCGTCCCCGATGGCCCTGTCCAGGGCTTCTCCGACGACCTGCTCAGAGGGTGTGTAGCCTTCAATTTCGGCGTACGTCGAGTCGGAGCAGAGCAGGACCACGCCTTCGGACGCAAACCGCGCGAGCGCGGTGAAGTCGGTTGTCTTCCCGTCTGCCGGGGTGTGATCGATCTTGAAGTCACCCGTGTGAACGACCAGTCCCAAGGACGTTTCGACGGCGATTCCCATGGCGTCCGGGATAGAGTGGCATACACGGAAGAACTCGACCTTGAAGCGGCCCACCTTGAAGGGAGAGTTCGGCTCGACGATGTTCAGCCTCGCGTTCTTGAGTTGTCCGCGCTCTCGCAGCTTTACTGATATCAGGCCGTGGGCCAGCCGGGACGCGTAAACTGGCACGTCGAGCTCCGGGAGCACGTACGGCAGTGCGCCGATGTGGTCCTCGTGACCGTGAGTGATGAGGATCGCCTTGACGGCGCTCTTTCTCTCGACCAGGTAAGAGATGTCGGGTATGGCGAAGTCGACGCCTGGCATGCCCTCTTCCGGAAACAGCACGCCGGCGTCGATGACGACGATGTCGCCGTCCTGTTCCAGGGCCATCATGTTGCGGCCTATCTCGCCTAGGCCGCCGAGGGGGATTACGCGGAGTGGAGCGTCTGCCATTCGGTAGGTTAGATCACTGGAACAGGCTAAGCTGTTCGGAATGCTCCGCCTCGGAATTGCTGGACTGGGGTTGGGGTTGCTCGAGCAGCGAGATAAGCTCCTGGAAGTCCGATTCGAGGGCCGAGAGCAGCCCCGGGTTTCTGAGCGCCGCGGCAGGATGGTACATCGGGTAGACCGTCAAGCCGTTCCAACTCCGGGGCTTGCCGCGGGCCTTCCCGATCGCCTCCCCAGGACAGAACTTCGAGAACGAGTGCCTCCCTAGGGCGACGATAATCCTGGGAGCGATCATCTCGATCTGCTGGGCGAGGTACGGACCGCAGCTCCGTACCTCGCCCAGCAGCGGGTCTCGGTTGTTGGGAGGCCGGCATTTGACCATGTTCGTGATGTACACGTCCTCTCGTTTCAGACCGACCGAGGACAGTAGACGGTCTAGCAACTTCCCCGCCGGGCCGACGAAAGGACGCCCATCGCGGTCTTCGTAGAACCCAGGACCCTCGCCGATGAACATGATCTCAGCCGTCCGAGAGCCCTCGCCTGGAACCGCATTCGTTCGCTTTTGGGAGAGCGTGCAGAGAGTGCAGGACTGGACTTGTCGTTCGAGCTCGTCGAAATCGGTCATTGAACTCACGAGGGAGGATCTATCAAGGCCATGCTAGCAGTTGGGTCGGGCAAGGTCAACGAGTCCTTGAAGACGTTGAAGGCCCGCGCCGCGCTTGCTTGACATGCCAAATCCGACTACCTATGCTGCGCCCGCAACCAGCGTCACAAGGCCCGGCGGCGAGACTCAGGGAGAAACACATTGAAGACGAACAAAATCAAGGCGAAGATGAGCACGGGAGAGCTGTCGTACGGCTGTCAGTTGGCCTTCCCATCGGCGCCGCTCATCGAGCTGATGGGAAGAGCGGGCCTCGACTTCGTCCTCTTCGATGGCGAGCACGGTACCTTTAGCTGGGAAGCCCTCGACGACATGTGTCGCGCGGCCGAGCTCGCCGGGGTCACGTCTATCGCACGCGTGCCTAACATCGAGCCATCGACCATTCTACGCTACCTCGACAGGGGTGTCTTGGGAATATTGGGCCCCGGGATCGATACGAAGGAAGACGCGCAGCAGCTCGCGGATGCCTGCCTGTATGCGCCCCAGGGCAAGCGCGGGCTGGGCGGCGCCCCCCGCGCCGCGGACTACACCACGGTATCCGACCGAGCTTACGTCGAGGGCGCCAACTCCGAGATGCTCGTAGTCGCCTTTCTCGAGCACGTCGAGGCCATCGACAATCTCGATGCCATCTTGAGCGTCGGAGGCATT
>CAUZJF010000025.1:0-14482 GCA_963579975.1 Dehalococcoidia bacterium | reverse complement strand
ATCGCTACGGTCATGGCGGCGTGGCTGTGGAGCAGAATTCCGGCCATAGCCCCGACGAAGGCGACGCGGAGCCGGCACCACAAATGGTCACCCTAAGGACCTACGTCCCATTTGAGTTGAGCACTGACGAACTCTTCGGCCGTATCGACGTAGGAACGAGGCTGGTGGCCCTGCTGGCACCTATCTCCTCCTTGCGCAAGCGGGTCCTGGAAGAAGAAAACTGGCAGAGTGCGTGGAAGAAGCACTTCAAGGTTCTGCACATCGGTCGGCACATCGTCATTGTACCTACGTGGCACGAGTACGAACCCAACGAGCACGACGTTATCGCAGCCCTCGACCCTGGCATGGCCTTTGGGACGGGCCACCATCCGACCACGCGTATGTGCCTCGAGCTTCTCGAAGACCTGGTAGCCCCAGACACCGATGTGCTAGACGTCGGCTGCGGGTCCGGTATCCTCTCTATCGTGGCGGCCAAGCTCGGGGCCAGAAGCGTCTCCAGCCTCGATATAGATCCTCTGGCCGCCAAAGCCGCTGCGTCAAACGTCGGCGAAAACAGAGTTGAGAAAATAGTCACTGTATTGGAGGGCAGCCTACCCCATTCCGAAATACGGTCCGGTCACTATGACGTCGCTGTCGCCAACATCTCCCATAAGGTTGTTTCGGAACTTGCAGACCACCTTGTCGCTTCGCTCAAGCCTGGAGGCCACGTGGTCGCTTCAGGACTACTCACAAAGGACAGGAACGCAGTGATCGAGCGCTTTGAAGGCGAGGGGGCTTACGTCACACGAACCGAACAGGCAGACGACTGGGTTGGCCTGGTGGCCCGGAAAGGGCCACTCTCCTGAGCACATGTGCCTTGGCGCCGGCGACACGACGCCAGAACCATTTGGGCTGTGACGAAGGCGCGACGCGGTGCTTCCGAGCCAACCTCTAGCCGAACCGACAAATGCACCGCTTCTTCGTCGATCCCTCCTGTATTGAGAACGGCCACGTGTCGTTTACGGGTGGAGCCGCTCACCAGATATCGCGCGTCTTGCGGGCAAGGCCCGGCGAGCAGGTAGTCGTCCTCGACGACACGGGATGGAAGTACCTGGTAAGGCTGGACACAGTGGCCGTCGACGAGGTACGAGGCAGTATCGAAGACAGGACGCCTGTCTCTGGGGAGCCTCGCGTGCCGGTCACCCTCTACCAGGCCCTCTTGAAATCTGACAGCTTCGAATTCGTGCTGCAAAAGGGCACGGAGCTCGGCGTATCAACGTTTGTACCTGTACAGTCATCCCGCTCCGTTGCAAGGGCCGCCAGCAGCTCCACGGACGGCACCCGCGCCGTTCGGTGGCGACGGATAATCCAAGAAGCGGCCGAACAATCGAATCGCGGTCGGCTGCCAACGCTTTCACCGCCGGTCCCGTTCCGCGCTGCGATCGAGTCTGCCGCGGGCCTTGCTGTCATTCCATGGGAACGCGAAGCCGGTACCGGGTTGAAGGCTGTCCTGGACGAATACGTGGATTCAGCGGCCGGGATCAGCATCTACACTGGTCCAGAGGGCGGATTTACGGCCGATGAGGTGGAACAGGCCCACTCATCGGGCATCGTGCCTGTCACTCTGGGAAAACGGATCCTCCGCGCGGAGACGGCTGCTATCGCCACCGTCTCCGCAGTCATGTACGAGCTCGGTGAGCTCGGCTAGCCTCCGCGCGGGGAGAGGAAGCAGGTTCAAGCCGCCGAGACCGGCTGGCGACCGTACACGATGCTTGCAGGCTGCCCCAGAACCAGCACGCTCTGGGAGCGCAGGTGGAGCGCTCTCGTCACGTCTTTGGCCTGCTGCCGCGCCATTAGCAGCGCCAGGTGGCTGGCGTCTATCCGGGCGTCGGTTAGCATTTCGAGCAGCTCGCCAGTAGGGACCTCCGGGAAGCGGACGCCAAACGGAACATTCGAGACGAGCCTGGCCCCCTTCGGCAGCGAGCCGGCGTCGAAGGCCTTGAACGAGTCGTTGGTGAGTAGCACACCTGGAACGTCCAAGTCCTGTCTCGCAACGCTGAAAGCCTGCTCGTCGATCTCCAGCCCGAGGCAATTGGTAACGCCGAATTCCTCGCGCGCAGCCTTGAGGATGGTGCCGGTGCCCATGAAGGGATCGAAGACCGGGGCGCCTGGCCTCGCGCCGGCGACCGTAAGGAGGCCACACGCCAGATGCCACCGAAGCGACCCCGGCAGGCCTCCGTCGCGGTCCAGATTGCTGTATAGCTGCACGCCGAGGATGGCCGCCAACGAGGAAATCTCTGGTGGATGGCAGCTTCAATCTGATCAGCTATCTCTCTCCTCGAAAGCTGCGTCTCACCCCAGGATTCGGTCTCCAGGGAGTAGCTCCTGAGCGATCCACGGTCGGCGCGCGGGAGCCATTCCAGCACGTCGCGTTTGAACGTCGGCGCGTCGAGGCGATGCCCCAGTTCCACGGTCGCGTCGCCTTGCCTGCCCTTTCGGCCGACCGCCAGGCAGCCATATGTCGTTGCCGGCGTGGCCATTCTTCCGAACACGAGCGAAGCCGCATCTCTCACGAGGATCGAAGAGTCGCGGTGATGGAGCGATGGACGGCTGGGGAAGCCCAGATTGCGAAGCTCCACCAGGGTCGCGAACGCCCACCCAGGCTGAGTCGTTAGAAAGAGAGAGGCGCGTAGGGCCGTCACGGTTCCGGTGCGGAATCGGTCTCGCTCACCACTACGGTAACCTCGGATCGGTCTGAAACGTTGCTGTCGATTCTACTGGACTTCGTGATCTTCAGCCACCCTTAGTGCCGCCTTGGTCTGGCTGTTTACACCAAATTTTTGCAGCACGTGCGTGACGTGGACCTCCACGGTCTTCAGCGCGATACCCATCGCATCGGCGATCTCGACGTTTCGCATTCCCCGCCCGATGTGCTCGAGCACCTCCGATTCTCTCCTGGTTAGCATCTCGGTTCGGCCGTTCAGAGGCGCTCGCGTGGCCCGGTCCCCAATCAAACGAGATATGATGTTCTGTGCGATCTCAGGGGACAATATGGACATACCCGACGTCGCGCGAAGGACAGCCTCCTTGAGGTCGCGCGAAGACGTCGACTTGAGGAGGTATCCCACGGCGCAGAGCTTCATCAACGTGGTCATGTATTCGCCCTCATCGTGTGCTGTCAGCACACGATGAGGGCGAAGGCGCAACCGACTTCGCGGCCCTGACGACGTCAAGCCCGCTCCCAGTACCAATTCTGAGGTCGACGATCGCCACGTCGGGGCCCTGTGTCTCTAACATTCGTATTCCCCCCCCGAACGTCCGACGCCTCCCCAACCACCTTAAAGCGTCTGTCGTGGCAAAGCATCTGCAGCACGCCTATCCGTGCCACTTCGTGGTCGTCTACGTGAAGGCCACCGCCAGGGCTGGGATCGAAGCTATCTGCTCAAAGACTCGCCGCAAGATGAGCTGGTCGAGGCGATTCGATAGATAGCGGTGGGCGGTCGCGGTGTTACTGCCGAAAATCGCCACCAAGGTTATGCAGACCTACGTTGACTTACCTGCCCGGCCTCGCGAGCGGCAGGCGGAGGAGCTAACAGCGCGCGAGATAGAGATTCTCGAGCTTATTTCCCAGGGAATGACGAACGCGGAAATCGGAGAACAGCTCGACATATCCCACCGGACGGCCCACACTCACACAAGAAGCATTGTAAGCAAACTGGGGGCCCGCAGTCGCAGCGACGCCGTCCGGGTTGCCCTAGAGCTTGACCTTATCCAGTAGTATCTACCGCGATTCCGCGTATTCCGGCCTGGGTGTCCGGTCCATCAGCTCGGCGATCGCTTGTTCAATAGACAAACCGTTGAAGAGCACGTCGTACGTCGCACGCGTTATCGGCAGCTCGACATTCAGCTTCTTAGCCATCGAGACCGCCGCCGCAGTCGTGTCTATGCCCTCCGCAACGTTCGTCATCCCCGCGCGGATCTCATCGAGGGACCGCCCCTGAGCCAGCTCGACGCCTACCCGGTGATTCCTGCTCAGCGGGTTTGCGCAGGTAGCGATCAGATCCCCCATTCCAGCAAGTCCCGACAGCGTTAGACGCTCGGCCCCCGCAGCGACCGCGAGCCTCGAGATCTCGGCCAGCCCGCGCGTGATGAAGGCCGCTTTCGCGTTGTCGCCAACTTGAAGGCCGTCACAGATTCCGGCCCCCAACGCAATTATGTTCTTGAGGGCGCCGCCGAATTCCACCCCGACTATGTCTCGGTGGGTGTAAACTCGAAATCTCGCCGATGACAGGTGGCTCTGAACACTCCTGGCGGCCTCTTCGTTGCCCGACGCGACCACCGTCGAAGATACCTTGCCAAGAATGATCTCACCAGCCAAGTTCGGCCCAGATAGGGCGCATACACGTCCGGATAGCCCCTCTGGAAGCTCCTCTTCAAGCACCTGGCTCATCCGTCTACCCGTGCCCAACTCGAGGCCCTTCGTGGCGCTTACGATAACGGCGGAACTGTTCAGGGAGTCTCGGACAGCGCGCACGTTGTCCCGCAACGTCCTAGCCGGGACGGCGACGATGACGAGATCGGCCTCTCCGAACGCCTCGGTAGTCGAGGAGGCGACCGACATTCCGGCGGGGAACGGTGCGTCTGGCAAGAACCGCTTGTTTCGGCCATCGGTTCGAAGCTGGGACGCCTCGTTTTCAGTCCGCGCCCAGAGGCGTGCATCGAGCCCATGTTGGGCCGCGAGGATGGAGAGGGTTGTGCCCCAGGTGGTAGCCCCGACTACACCGACCGTGGCCACCGCTGCCTTCCCCGCGCCGGTTTGGTCTTGCGCGGTGCGTCCGCGGTGGGCCGTCCAACCTTGCGCTCCTCTCCCTTCAGGAGCCGCTGGATGCTGTCCCGGTGTCGCGCTACGATCAGCGCCGTGCCCATCAGGCCATACCATGCGTAGGCCCCAGGCACCGCGTCGAAGAGGGCGAGAACTACGATAGTAGCCGACCCGGAGACCGTTCCCACAAGGGAGCCGAGCGACATATAACGAGAGACGGCCGCCGTTGGCCCTCCAAGTAACGTCGCGACCAGAGCGGAGATTGGCGAAAGGACGATCAGCGCGCCCCAACCTGAAGATGTGCCCCGGCCTCCCTTGAACCCGAGGAATACCGGCCAGTTGTGTCCAACGATGGCGGCGAGCGCCGCTGTAACCTCAACTCCGGGGGCGCCCACCAGCAGCTTTGCCAGGACCACCGCGAGGGCGGCTTTACCCATGTCTGCGAGCAGTACGAAGGCAGCGGCCGGCGGACCAAGAGTACGGAGGACATTCGTCATGCCCGTGTTTCCGCTGCCGTGCTCCCGTACGTCAACGTTGCTGAAGAGCCGGCCCACGAGCACACCGAACGAGATGGAACCTAGCAGGTAGCCGATGACGGCGAAAACCGGAAACTCGATCACGGCTCACCCCTACCTTTGAACCGCATCTTCAGCGGACTCCCGGCGAAACCGTACGTGTTCCGCAGCGTATTTTCCAGGTACCGACGGTAGCCGAAGTGTACCATGCTGGAGCGGTTCACGTAGAAAGTGAAGCTTGGGGGCCCGGTCCTGTCCTGAGCTACGCTGTATATCTTCACGGCCCTCCGGCCAATCGTTGCCGGAGGATGCTTGGCTATTGCGTTCATGATCGTCCGGCTCAAATCGTAGCGTGGCAACCCCTTGTTCCATTCGACGAAGACGGCGCGTGCGACGTCGGCCAGCTTGTCTATTCCGCTGCCGGTGAGGGCCGATACGAAGCGGACCGGTGCGTGGCTGACGAACTTCAGCCTTTCCTTCAAGATCGCCGTCGCTTCGTCCTGGGTCAGACCGTTGTCTCCGATAAGGTCCCACTTGTTGACGACCAGTATTATTCCCTTCGCGGCATCGACAATGTAGCTTGCGACGTGCGCGTCCTGACTCGTTGCGAGTTCGGTCGCGTCCATGACCAACAGGACCACGTCGCACCTGTCTATAGCCCTGATGCTCCTCATCACGCTGTATCGCTCGATCCCCGGCGCGACCTTGCCTCGCCTCCTGATTCCAGCCGTATCGACGAGGAGCACCGAGCCCTTGTCCGTCGAGATCAGGGTGTCGATGGCATCTCGCGTCGTCCCGGGAACGTCGCTGACGATCGCACGCTCCTGTCCGGTAATCGAGTTGAGAAGCAGGGACTTGCCCACGTTGGTCCGACCTACGATCGCCAGCCTCAGGTCCGCGTCTGTTTCGGGAGCAACCGGCTCCGAAGGGAAGTGAGCGATGACGCGCGCCATTAGATCGTCCACACCAATGTTATGGTACGCGCTAACGGGTACGGGCTCGCCCAGACCTAGCTCATAGAATACCGGCGCCTCCGTCTCCCGGGCCTCGTTGTCGGCTTTGCTCGCCGCGAGAACGACCGGCTTGTCGCCTCGACGCAAGATGTCGGCGACGTCCAGGTCATCGGGGGTAACTCCCGCGGTAACGTCAACCAACATGACGATGACGTCAGCCTCCGCGATCGCGACTTTGACCTGGCTCGTGACCTCGTCCGAGAACTCGGTCTGGGAGGTTGGATCGATACCACCCGTGTCGACCAGAATAAACGGGTAGTCGGCCCAGACCGTTTCGGTCGCTATGCGGTCCCGAGTCGTACCGGCGATCTCGGAAACGACCGCCGCCGGAGTCCCCACCAGACGATTGAACAACGTCGACTTCCCGACGTTCTGGCGTCCGACAATTGCTACGAAGGGTTTGTGGCTGGTTGCCATGGGTAAAAACATGCCTCTCCCGACCAGTCTACCGTCCTGCTCTAGCCTGCCGAGTTGAGAAACAACTCCGCGAGGATCGCCTTCTGTGCGTGCAGTCTGTTTTCGGCCTGGTCGAAGACTACTGAGCCTTTGCGGTCCAACATCCCCGGCCCAATTTCCTCACCCTCGTGAGCCGGCATGTCGTGCATGAAGATCGCATCCGGCTTTGCGTAGCGCATGAGCTCTTCGTCGACACGGTAGTCGCCGAATGCCTTCAGACGCTCTTCCTGTTCTGAGTCCTGGCCCATACTCACCCAGACATCCGTATAGACCACGTCGGCCCCCCTGACGGCATGCTGCGGCAATTCCACCCAGCTCACCCTGGACCCGTTGCCCGATGCGCGCCTCACCGCCTCCTCCCATGGCGCTGACAGCACCTGGTAGTCCGGGGGCGAGGCGATGATAAAGTTCGCCCCGACGGAGGCGCACGCCAATGCCAGGCTGGCGGCGACGTTGTTCCCGTCCCCAACAAACGCCACCCGAGAGTCCTCCAAGGCGCCCCTGTGTTCCAGAATCGTTAGCAGGTCCGCGATCGCCTGGCAAGGATGCTCCAGATCCGAGAGCGCGTTCACAACAGGCTTGGACGCGTACTTCGCAAGCTCGACAAGGCTCTGGTGAGAAAAGACCCGCGCCACAATCGCGTCGACCCATCTGTCAAGCACCCGCGCAACGTCGGCCACCGGTTCCCGTACGCCCAAGCCGACGTCATCCTTGCTAAGATAGATACAATCCCCGCCCAGCTGCCGGATGCCCACTTCGAAGCTCACACGCGTGCGCAGCGAAGGTTTCTCGAATAGCAGCGCCACGATTTTCCCGTCCAGTGGCCTTGGACCGCCTCCTCGCTTCATCTCCGCTGCCTTCTCGACCAGCGGTAGAACCTCATCGAGGGTCAAGTCCGCGACAGATAGGAAATCCTTGCCATCCATGAGCTACTCCTTCATTCGCGATAGTAACGCACGCATCCTTGCCAAGCAAGGTAAAAGCCGCGCTTCGAACGAGGAGGTTAGGCGGCTGGAGCGAAGGTTGCCAACTCGTGTTGGGCTCTTCGGTTCTCCAGCCGGGTAATCGGTCCGCCTCAGGGGCCCTCGATCCTGGCGATCGACTGGAGATCCAGGCGACGAAAGCGGCGATTGAGAAAGACCAGCGCGGTAACAAACGTGCCGACCAATACAACGTAGGTAGGCAGAAGCAGGCTCCAGTCGGTGGTCAGCAGGAGTGGCGGTACAAGCGGGTCGCCTGTATCCGAGACAGCCACCGAAGAGACCATCAGGTTGCTCATCTGCATCCCTGCCCAGGCCCCTAGACCGACCCCCACTCCTACCACCGTCAGGTGCTCGAATCCGAGCAGGCCGATCAGCTGGATACGTGACAGGCCCATCGACTGGAGGAACCCCATTTCGCTTCTATTTCTGCGCCAGAACAAGAACAGGTATGCCGCGTACCCCAACCCGGCGGCAACGACCACGAGCGCCAAGGAGACGAGCACCAGAGAGTTCCAGCCCGCGGTGGTCAGCGGATCGCGTCGCGCCAGGTCCAGTTGCGATGCCTGGCCCTGCACCCTCAATGGACTTGGAGTGAGTGCCTGGACTTCCCTCTGAAGCGAACTGGTGGCATTGGGCGCCCCGGAGAGGAATAACTCGTTCGACTCTAACCGCGGCGGTATGCCAGTGATCGTTGCGAACGTCAGCACGTCGAGGTTCTTTTGCAGGTTATTCAGGTCTGCAAGGACGAAGAGTTGCTCGTGGGTATTCATCGTCGGGAAGTACCGGACCGTTTCCCGCACCACAACGGGTAGGATTCGTCCCCCGATGTCGGCGATGTAGACCTCACCGGGCTCGGTGTCGAACTCATTGGCGAAGGCCGCGCTTACGACCACCGGCATCGGGCCGCCCGTGGGGCTCATGTAGAAGCCTCGTACCCCTCCTACGGTCTCTTTCCCGAACGAAAACGTCCCGGCCCTACGTCCTTCGTGCACCTCGCGAGTCGTAACGAGAATCCGGTCTGCCGAACCGGGCGCGGTGAGGATAGGAGTCCAGTTGATGAAGTCCTCGAACCCTTCCAGCACGTGGACGGCGTTGTCCGGGCGGATGGTCGCGTGGATCTCGTCGAAGAATACTGCCCCGGGAGTCCCCACGTCTCCGAAAATCGGCTCGTAGACCTGCACCCCAACCAGATACAACGGCTGTATCAACCCATCCGGCAGCGGAAGCCGGAGCCGCTGCCAGTCGCTACCAGTCACGTCGCCCAGCAGCAGCACGATCATCGAACCGTTCCCGTCTTCGATCATCACTCGAACGGAGAGGCTCGAAAACTCCTCCTCGGGCTTGGCCCAGAGGCCAATCGTAGCTGCCTCCGCCGGAATCTCGAATCGCTCCGCCTGCGGATGGGTCGTCAACGTCCTCATCACTTCGTTCAAAGGGCGGGCCGAAAAGTCTTCCCGGTACCAGGTCATATGGAGAAACTCGTTGGACTCGAGGCCAAGCAGCTGGACCGCGGCGGGGCCCACACTGGCATTCTCCCGAAGGGCCATCGAAACGGACGTCACCCCTGATACCCCCAGGTACTGTTCCTTCAGCCACTCTGCCGTCCCGGTCAGATCCTCGGGGATTCCAGTGACACGAATGTCGGTAGCGATGGAATACTTGATCCTTTCTCGCAGGTTCTCTTCCAATGATGCGCCGATGGTGGCGCTGACGAGCCCCAGACCGGCGGTCAACACCAGCAGCAGGATGAGCCATGTGTACTGCAGGGGGTTTCGCGCCATTTGCCATAAGCTCATCGAGAGCCACACCGGAGCTACGCGCCTGGAAGCCCGGAGCAGGAAGAAGGCAATCTGGCCGGGCGCCAAAGAGACCAGTCCCACGGTCGGAACGAGGATCGGAGTCGTTTGATCGAGTCGCTCGACGGCGAGGAACGCAGCGACGAACACTACCTGAACCCCGAGTCCCGTGAGCGTCAACCTTAGCGTCCGTGTACGTGCGGTCCACCAGTAAAGGCCGCCGATTGCGATTGCGAGCGCGGCAGCGAGCGTTCCCAGAACCACGGCCTCGTGCGAGATTCCCTCAACAATCGAAGCAACAGCCACCGCCGCGACCGACACCGCCGCCACGAGGTGCAGGAACGCCGGTGACTCGCCGCCCATGAACCGCACCGTCAGAGGGAATAGACGCACGAAGACCAACGCCACCATCAATAAGAAAAGGACGGGCGCCACCAACAGGGTCTCGTTCACCTCGACGTCTCCGAACAGACCGCCCGAGATGATCTGCCCTCTCTGGGAGAGCTCCCAGAAGGTAAGGCCACCTATGACGAGCACCGCTACATCCAGGTAGTAGCGGTGGAAGAAAGGCATCGAAGGCGGCCGGGAAGAGCGTAATTTCTGGGTGAGCAGGCCGGCCCGCGACCCGAGTGTCGCAGGCACGACATACAGTGCCAGACACAAAAGGCCGACCGCGGCCGACGCAACGAACGACGCCGGTCCAAGCTCGACTGGGAGCATGGAACCGCCGGTGACCTCAGTGAAGCTTGGCAGCTTGCCGGCCAACGCAACCGATGCGATCGCCAGCAACGGCGCCAGGAGCACTCCCAGAACGACCATCAATAGCCCTTCCAACGAGCCCAGCCGAACAAGCTCGAATGAGCTCACTCCCCTCGACCTGAAAAGTGCCGCTTCGGTCTCCCTCGTCTGAACGAGGTAGGAGACCATCATCGACAGAAAGAAGAGCACCGTGGCGGTCAAGATAGCAGACAGCAAAAGCAGCGGCGCGCCCGCGAAGAATCGTCTCCGCTCGAACTGCAAGAGCAGATCGGTGATACCGGTTGCGACATCGGCACCGGGCATCGCCCTCGCCACGTCTCGTTCGAGCGCGTCGAGCCGATCGAGGGCGTCCGTGACACGCCAGCCCTTGAGCCCCTCCGTGTCCACTAGAATGAACCAGAAGCTGTTCACCAGGGTACCCGGATATGCGACGGCCACCGCGTCCAGCAAGGCCTCCCGTGTAATGAACAACGGCGCTGGCGGCTCTTCTTCGTCGTAGTTCAGCGAAGGGTCGCCCGTGGAGAGCGTCGGAGGCGGTGGGTTGAGGAATACAGAGGCGTGAGGCGCCCAGAAGTCCTCGTTGGGGTCGACGGCCTCTGCTATGCCCGCTATTTCCACGGTTATCCGTGTATCGGTTTCAAGGTCCGGCGCCAGAGTCAGGACGGTTCCGACTCGGAGCTGGAACAGCGTCGCGGTAACGGGGCTGACTATTGCCTCGATGACAGGTCCGCCCGGACCGCTGACGACTTCGGTCCCGGCCATCTCCCCGGCCAAGAACGTCAAATGCTGCTCGATGTTCGATAGATTCCGGAAGTACCCGCGGGAAGCAAAGGCCTCTTCCGTACCGGCCGCCGGCAACGCATGGGTCGGTGTTCCGGCCAGATACGCCGGCATTGAGATGTAACGCTCCCCCCCCTCGTAGATCTCCGCGACGTGACTTTCGATGGCGTCGGACACCGCCAGCTCCGTGCCACGCACTACGTCGTCCCGCAGTGGGACATTCTGAGCGATTATGGTCAGGTTGGAGGCCGGCCCTTCCAGGGAATCGATCTCGGTGTTCAGCGCGAGGCGTTCCAGGGCGCGGAGGTATATCGGGGCCGCCGCGACGATGGTCGCGGCCACCGTGATGCCGACGAAGATGCTCAGCAGGAACATCCAGTCGTCTGCCAGACGTTTCAGAACAAATCGAGACCTGGAGAGGGGAACCATGTGTTCACAACCGCCGCTACCTTCGGGCGCCAGCGGTCCTGGTGTCCATTCTATAACTACCGCTCAATAGCGCGACATGGTAGGTACATCGGGCCTTGGGGAACAAAGCTCCGTGTTGGGCCCTCAGCGTGACAAAGCCCGCGATCACTTATGCGGCTCTGGATGCCGAACTCACATGAAACGATGGGCTTGGAGACGAAGGCTCCGAAACGGGACTAGGAGCCTCCCTCGAGGAGCCGCCGTAGATCATGTTTGGCGCCCAGTACGTTGGCCCACAGGTCGCCTATCGCCTCGACCCGCTCGGGTACTGTCTCGATCGTGAAGTCCGTTGGGTATACGTCCCATAGCTCGTCCCATCGCAGCGGCATCGACACCGGAGCACCGGGCAGCGGACGGAGCGAGTAGATCGAGGCCATGTTCTTGCCTCGAACGTTCTGGTTGTGGTCCAGGAAAATCTTGCCCGAGCGTTTGCTAACCGTCCACTCCATCGTCACGTCTCGGGGCCGTTGCTGCAAAAGAAAGCGCCCGACTAACTCGCACGTCTTTCGGGTGGTGGCATAGTCGTACTGTCGCAGCACCGGCACGTAGATGTGCAGTCCGGTCTTGCCTGAAGTCTTCAAGAACGACGACAGCGACAGCTCATCGAGTATCTCCTTCAGGGTTGACGCAATCTCACCAGCCTTGGAGAAGGCCTTTCGGTTCAGCTCCGGCTCGTCCCCAGCCTTCTCATTTCCCGAGTAGATGTAGGGGTCCAAGTCGAAAACGATGACGTCAGGATAGCTCAGAACGCTGTCTCTGATTGCTTCCTTCGAGCCAGTGAAGGTCGTCGAAAGGCGGGCAGCGTCCGGCTGCCGGACCGTCCGGGAGAGCCAAGGGTGAAGTTCGAGGTCTGCCAGCTGCGCCAGCCAGACCAGAGTTGCGAGGTTGTTGACAACGACATATTCGTCGTCGCCCTCGGTGTCGGACGTGTAGAGGCGTCCGGTCGCCACGAATTCCGGTATCTCGTACTCGAAATTCTTCTGGTAGAAGCTCTGACCGTGGATGCCGTTCGGATAGCGCGTTAGCGTCAGCGGCCGGTCCTGAAGGTGAGGAAGGAGCACCGGAGCCATCGCCACGTAGTAGCGGAATGTCCCTCTTGGTGAACTGCGGGTGTCCGTCCTCGGCCGGCCAGAACGCCTTGTCGAGGTTTGTCAGGCTGATCGGATGGCCGCTTACCTCCAGAGTCGCGGCCTCTTGGCTGTTCGATAGCTGCTCCAATACCTCGGTGACGCTCTCGACGCCGCTCTTCGCTTCTCCGTTCGACGGCAGGCCGACAGTCGAGCTCGCCGTCGACCTCGAGGCGAACGTCGTAGTGGAGGCGTCTGGCAACGTGCTTCTGAACGACGAACCGCAGGTTCCGACGAGCCGGCTGGACCTCGGACGGTTTCGGTTCAGACGTCCGGGAGAAATTCCGTTTCTCTCTGTAGCTCTCCAGCAACCCCTGGCCCCGCTACTTCTTTTCGATAGTCACGCCGAGGTTGAAGCTTCGAAGCCTGTCTCGGTACAGCTCCGCCTGCTCCAGCGGGCACACGATCACCACTGCAAGCCCACTATTGTGGGCCTCCAGCATGATCCGTACCGCGTCTTCCCTGGACAGGCTCGAAACACTCTTCAGCAGCGCCGATACCACGTGGCCCATTGAGTTGTGATCGTCGTTGTGCAGAATCACCGCGTACGGCGGCAGCTTGAAGGTCGGGGTGTAGGTCTCTCGGTCGGTCTCAGTCGTAGTGCCGCGAACCGGAAAGGTGAGTGTGCGGCAACCTCCCCCTCTGAGGGAGGTTGAAACGGAACCTCCTCCCACCTTAGAGGAGGATTGAGGATGGGTCGCTTTTACGTGTCGTCTAGACATCGATGGCTCTCGTCCGGTCGGCTATCAGCCTACCATAACGAATAGCTATCACCTCAAGCTATCGGTGGTCGGTCTTGCGACCCCGTTCCCCGGTGGTACTGTTCCGACACTAGCCGAGAAACCCAGGTCACCGTAGTCACCCCAAGAGGAAAACGCCGATGTCATTGACTCATATGCAAATCAAAGAGCTGCTTGACGACAATAGCAAGCACAATTGCGGCGGCTACGGACGCTACGGCCGTTGCGTCAAGATAGCGGCGATTACCACGTTGTCGCTTTCTACAATGACGAGGACGACAAGGAGCACGCGGCTTTTGTCCATGGCGACGTCGGTGACGCCGACAACGTTCCTGTGCGCGTCCATTCGAAGTGCTTGACCGGCGACGCGATAGGCTCCCTCCGCTGCGACTGTCGCGATCAATTGGAGGTCGCTCTAAAGACCATTGGTGAGATGGAAAGCGGGGTGGTTCTCTACCTACGCCAGGAAGGTCGGGGAATCGGCTTCGTGAACAAGGTCCGCGCCTACGGACTGCAGGACCACGGCTATGACGCCGTCGAGGCCAACGGCGAACTCAGTTTTCGTGACGACGAGCGGGACTACAGCGTCACTGCCCATGTGATCGACTCTCTACGCATCAAGTCTATCCGCTTGATGACCAACAACCCGCGAAAAGTCCGCGACCTCACCCGACATGGGATCAAAATTACAGAGCGGATCCCTCTGATCATTCCGCCGAACCTCCATAACCAGTTCTATCTCGACACGAAGGCGGCGAAGTCGGGGCACCTGATCGATACCAACGGTAAGGAACGACTCCAGAAGCAGAGTGACTTCCCTGTTTTGGAAGGTCTGGACGCGGAGCAAATCGCCGCCATCCACAACTGACGGCGAGATGGCTGGCCGCTGTTCAGGCGGAGGGGGTATCCGGTGACGATAGAAAACGGGTCGCGGTTATTACGGGCGCGGCGGGTACATTGGGACAGGTCGCCGCGCGCCGTTTCGCTGGCCAGGGTGTTCAGCTTGTCCTACTGGGTCGGAACACAGCTCCACTGGAAGACCTC
>CAUZJF010000024.1:0-14990 GCA_963579975.1 Dehalococcoidia bacterium | reverse complement strand
CGAGGCCGAACTTGGCATCCAGGAACGTCCGTAAAGAGCCGAGAAAGAGTCCGAGCGGATCGTGCCGAGGCCGCCGTGACCCGTCCCGAATGGGACGAGGTGGTGGCGGGATCTTGTCGCGGCACTCCGGGGCTTTCATTATCGGCGGCACCATCGTGCTGGCGGTAGCTCTGGTTGCTTTCGGGATGTACACCAGTGTCCGCGAAGCGGGCCGAGTCTCGGATTTTACAATCAACCTCTACCAGGGCGAAGAAGTCCTCGGCAGCGACGAGGATCTGAGGTTCGTCGATATCCTGTCTCAGGGCAAGCCGGTCGTCCTTAACTTCTGGGGCGGCAGCTGTCCACCTTGCCGGTTCGAGATGCCTGACCTGCAAGCGGCCTACGATGCCCACCAGGACGACATTGTCATGCTCGGGCTCGACGTGGGCGTCTTCTTCGGCCTGGGGACCGAGCAGACCGCCTTGAGGCTCCTCGACGAGCTTGACGTGACCTATCCGACGGGTGCTCCGAGAGGTCACCGGCCGGTCATCGACTACGGTATCTCTTCGCTTCCGTTCACGATCTTTTTCGACTCCGGCGGAGAGATCGCTCGCCGCTGGGAAGGCACCATTAACGAGCGGCAGCTGAACGGTGTGATCTCCGACCTCCTCCAACGAAGCTAGCGGCTCCTCGGTCTGGGCCTGGAACGCTCCCCGCAGGCCTCTCTTGCCTGTGTCCTCGTGTGTTTGCCCCCGTTTGAACTGTCGAGTAGAATCCCAACCTAGGCAAGTCGGGTGCGCTGGTGGCCGACTGATCGCCTGGGTACGCTACTTCGGAGGAAGGATTGTCGATCTTCATAACGTTCGAAGGCGGCGAGGGTAGCGGCAAGACGACTCACGTGGATGCACTCCAGGCGCGGCTCGAAGAGGCCGGTCATCCGGTGTTGGTGGTCCACGAACCCGGTAGTACCGCACTGGGGCAAGACGTTCGAGAGTGGCTGAAACGAGGCGTGCTCAGTGGCGAGGGGACGACCGAGCTTCTGCTGTTCACGGCGGCCCGTTCGGAGCTTGTCGCGGGTGTGATACGCCCGTTCCTCGATGAGCACGACGACGGCATCGTCATCGCCGACCGCTACTCCGACTCGACCATAGCCTATCAAAGCTATGGCCGCGGACTGCCGATACGCGATGTGCGCGTCGTAAACGGACTGGCGGTCCAGGGTCTTGCGTCCGACCTTACGTTTCTTCTCGACTGTCCGCCTGAGGTGGGACTTGAGCGGGTAGGGTCCTTCCAGCTTCGGTTGCCTATGGAACAGGCGGCTGCGGCCGGGCCGAGGAAACGAGAACTCGAGGGTACTCGTTTCGAGCAGGAGCCGCTGGAGTTCCACCAGAGGGTGCGGGACGGTTACCTGACATTGGCCAAGGAAGAACCCGATCGGTGGCGTGTCCTCGACGCGATGAAGTCGGTCGGTGAAATTGGCGACATGGCGTGGCGCCACGTTTCCGAGAAGCTAGCCAGTCTGAAGGCTGGAGTCCGCGCGCGGACCCGCTAGCACAGTATTGCGCAGGCGGGCCGTTTTCAGGATCGCCCGAACCACCACCAGCGCCAGCGGGACCCGCCCTCGGTCGGCGGTTCGATCTCCAGTGGCTCGTTGCTGATGATGGCCTCGGGTGTGGCAAGCACCATCTCCGAGGCCTGCTCCTCGTCTACGATCTCGACAGCGGCCGCATACCCGGGCGTGAGCGTGGGAGACCTGGGTCCTTGCGCGAAGTGAGCGTCCGCGGCTATCACGTGGACGAGGCCGCGTTTCAGCATCGCGCGCGTCAGGCGTTTCACCTTACCGCCGAAGTGACCGACGATGCTTCCGGCGGTGACCTGGGAGAGCATTCCGCGCCGGACGAACGCCGCCAACAACTCCAGGTCCTTCTGTATCGCCTCGATACGCTCGGGGTGGGCCAGCACAGGCGTCAACTCCATTAGCTGGATCTTGAAGAGGACGTCTTCGACATAGTTTGGGTACTCGAAGAAGGGCAGCTCCACAAGGACGTAGCGCGAGCCGTTCAGCCGTAGGGCCGTGCCGTTTTCCAGGGCGTCAGGTAGGTCCAGATCGAGATGGTTCTCCATGCCAAGGACAATCTTCAGGTCCACTTTTTCGGCGGCCAGCTGGGTTTTGAATTTGGAGACCAGTTCGTGGACGTACCCGACAGAGAAGCCCTCGGTGACGTCTTTCCTGTGCGGAGTCGCGACGACGGTCTTGGTGCCGTTGTCGGCGGCAACGCGGGCCATCCGGACGGAGTCGTCCATCGTTTTGGCGCCGTCGTCTACACCGGGAAGGATGTGTGAGTGGATGTCGTACATATGGCCTGGACGCCGCACAGAGCGTCGCTAGGCCGGTCCGTCGTCCAGCCGCCAAGCCGGCTGCAGGCCTTGTCGCGCGGGCTCTTTGGGGAGGACTATGCCACCGGAGAAGATGGCCTTCATGGCCTCTTCCACGGTGAAGTCGGACTCGGTGACCTCGCTCTCGGGCACCCATGCAAGCATCCTGGACGTAGGGTTGGGCACCGTCGGGATGTAGATGACTGCAACGATCTCGCTACCCTAGTCTTCAGAATGGACTGGGCCGGTCACGAAGCCCAGAGCTTTAACACCGGGCCTTGGCCACTCTATGAACACAACCCGTCTGAAGTGCTGGTCCTTTGGGGACGCGAGAGCCTCGACGGCCTGTCTCGCCACGCGGTAGATCGGACTGATCATGGGCACTTTGGTCAATATCGAGTCCTGAAGCTGCTGAAATCGCCGGCCGGACAAGAAGGCGCCGATGAGATATAGCAGGACCACCGTAGCGATGAGGCCGAACCCGGCGAAGTTGAGGGGTGAATCTTCACCGAACTAGTAGATAACCGTCGGGTGGAAAATCGACTCGACGTAGTCGTAGACGATCTTGAATACGAAGAACGTGACGAGGATCGGCACGACGACGAGGAAACCCGAGAATATCCGCCGCCACAAGTGACGCTCCAGGCTTCGGAGTGGGGAGTGCTTCCCAACCCCGCCGCCTGTATCGGGCGAGTACTCGACTCCGTCCGATTGCCTGTCCAAGGCTCAATCTCCCGCGGCGCTCTCCCAGTTAGCCGTCAGCAGCGATTGGTAAAGCGTCGACAAACGGCCTGCCGAATTGCTCCAGTCCATCGTCTTGGCCTTGGCCCGAGCCGCGCTTCCAAAAGCGTCTCGCAGGCTCGGCCTCGATAGCAGCGTCTTAAGTGAGTGGGCGAAAGGCTCGGGACTCTGCCAGGGTACCAGGTAACCGGACTTGCCGCTTTCGATGAAGGTCTTGAGTCCCCCTACCCTTGACGCTATCACAGGTGTGCCGCAGGCCATCGCCTCCAGAGCCACGAGCCCGAAGCTCTCGTAGTAAGACGGCAGGACGAAAACGTCTGCCGCGTTGTAGTAGGACGGGAGCTCCGATTGGTCGACCGCTCCCGTGAATGTCACGCGGTCCTGGAGACCCAGGGACGAGGTCAGCGACGTAAGGCGCGCGAGCTCCTTGTCCCGGCTGCGGTTGCCGCCCACGATAACGAGCTTCGCATCGTCGTGGCCGTCGAGAAGGGCCAGTGCGTTGATCAGGATGTCGAACCCCTTGAGCGGCTCCGTACGCCCGACCGAAAGTATGATCTTGCCATCGGGCAAGCCCAGTCTCTGTCTCGCCTCGGCCTTGTCGCCGGGCCGGAACAGCTCCGGGTCGACGCCCGCGGGAATTACCCAGGTGTCGGGCGCTGGGGTCTCGTACAGTTCGGCGATGTCGTCCTTCTCCTGCTGGGTCGATACGACGATCGCGTCGGCCTCCCGGATTATCTCGCCTTCGGTGTTGATCCGGAGCTGCGTCTCTTTCTCGCCCGGCCTGGCCTGCATCTTTATTTTTGCCAGCGTGTGGAACGTCACCACATGCGGCACGCCCCACTCTCTGCTCAGCCCCATCCCGGCCCACCCGGATAGCCAGTAGTGAGAGTGGACCAGGTCGTACGCAGAGCCGTTGGCGCTTTCGAATTCGTGCAGGTTCCCGAGGTACTCGGGGATGTACCTGTGCAGGCTCTCCTTCGTGCTGTCGTACGGCCCCGCTTTGACGTGCACGACCCGGGCGTTGGAGCCAAGCTCGAAGACGGGCGACTCGTCGCAGTCGTGACACCGCGTAAAGACGTCGACCTGATGGCCGAGACGGCCCAGCTCTCGGGCGACTTGCAGGATGTAAACGTTCATGCCGCCCGTGTCCTTCTCGCCTAGCCGGGCGACAGGACATCCGTGGAGGCTCAGAAATGCCAGCTTGCTCATATGGCTCCTAGGTGCGTCGAAAGGGGGCTCCGACGCGAAAACGACACCCTGGTTTCGGTCGCGCTCGTGGCTGAGGCGCCGAACACGATGATGCCGTCGGAGGGTCGGTAGATTCGGCAGCCCGATGTCTTGTGGACGCAGCGGCTCGTCTGTGTCATCGCCGTGTCACAGTCACCTTGAAGACCGATCGTTCCTCCGCACCCAAGTCGTACTTGTACCGTTCGTTACCTCTGAGGAAATCGAATGTACGCCGGCCGGCCTCGATAGACTCTTTGAGGGCCAGCGCTTTATTCACGAATCCCACTCCAAGCCGGGAGTAGGCTGGATCGTAGCCGCTATTATACAAGAAATAGGTATCTCCGTAGTCGAGGTTGATGCACGTCGCGACCCTGTTTCCGTCGAGCTCCAGAATCGCCAGATTGAATTGGCCTCTGGCGCCGAGCTCGGCCGCCATGTCGAGGAAGAAACGCTCCCGCTCTTCGTTCATGAATTGCGCTTTTTCGGGACTGCTGGCCCGATGCAGGCGGAGGAAGTCGGGCATGTGCTCCTCGATCGCGTCGACGTCGGTGCACTGGAACTGCCGGACGGCCCCGTTGGCCTCCAGACGGCGGACCTTCCGGCGCAGCTCGTGGCGCTTTTTCTTCGTCAGTCTCGCCAGGTACCCGTCCCACGTGTCCGACAGGCGGCTAACGGGCGCCTTGTCTTCCTCCTCGACGGCGACGTTGTAGCCGTGTTCCTTTGCGGCAGCCGGGAGAATCCGAAGGTTCGGCGAGTTCTCCGGCAGCGACAGCAGCTCGATCGTCTGCCACTCCTCAGAGTCCAGATGGTCGAACAGGGCGTTCACGAAACGGTCCTCCTCGCCTCGGACGACAAGAAAGTCATGATAGTCGAAGAGGTCACGCCCGCCCGGAAACCTGAGCACGTCACCTTCCTGGACAAGGGGAGCGATGCCCAGGATGCTGTCGCCGTCCCGCAGGGAAAGGATGCGAAGCTGGAGGTTGTCGCCGAAGTTGCGCCACCAGACCCGCTGCAGCCAGGGGGTGACGAAGATGTTATTGGTCGAACAGCTTGGGAGTAGCTGCTCCCAAGCGTCCTGTACCTCTTCGAATCGGTCGGTGGATACCCATTCGGGCATCTCTATCTTTGCCCCAACAGGGCGAACAGCTCCTGTCTCTTTGAGTCCTGGGTCAAGAGCAGGCCGCGACTGACCGACGTGACCATCTGGTGTCCAGGTTTTTCGACTCCCCGGCACGACATGCACATATGTTCTGCCTCCAGGACCACGGCCACTCCCTGGGCCTTGAGGCTGCTGTCGATAGCGTCGGCAAGCTGTGCCGCCAACCGCTCCTGGACCTGGGGCCTCTTGGCCAGAATCTCGAGCGCGCGTACGAGCTTGCTGACGCCGACGATTCGGCCGTTGGGGATGTATGCGATGGCCGCAGTTCCGGTGAACGGCAGGAAGTGGTGCTCGCACATCGAGGAGAAGCGCACGTTCTTGACCATCACCAGCTCGTCGTGTCCCTCCTCGAAGCCCGTTCCCAGGGCCTCGGTGGGGTCTTCGTCGAGCCCTGAGAAGACCTCCGCATACATTCTGGCGACGCGCTGCGGCGAGTAGGCGAGACCTTCCCGCTTCGGGTCTTCCCCGATCGCGTCGATGATGGAGGCGAACGCCTTCTCGATCTTCTCCTGGTCTACCAACGAGTCTCCTTCGCGCGAGCGCTGATATACGGGCTTGTTGACACTGCCGTTTTGGCGGAAGTCAACCTAACATATCGCACATCGCGCGGCAAGGAACGCCGAACCTGAGGGGTTAGCGAAAAAGGGTCGGGCCGCGACGCGTGGAGGCCGGTGTTTTTGTTTGGTGTCTCATCTGGTCTCATTGTGCCTCATCCACCGAATGACCCGGTTGAGACAGGCCTTCGGAGCGTGCACCTGGACCCCGCCCGCGACACTGAAGCGGCTATCGAACAGTTCTTGAAATGTCCCATTTCGCTCCATTCTGTTCCACCGGCATAGTTGGCGGGCGACTTTCCTATGCTCTCGGAGGGCCGGCGTCGCGGACGCTGGTGCTTCGACACGCTTCCAAGTAACCGCAATGACAACCACGTAGGGAGCAGGGGAGGGGGTGGGGAAGGGGAGCCCCCTTCTCAATCTTCCCCCGGCGGGGGCAGAGGTAGAAGCCGCAGCTCCACCAGTTGATCGCTCACGCGCTGCCGCCTTGCGTACATGCCATTGCTCAGCACAAACGGCGTTGGCGAGAGCCTAGCTTCCGTCGGGACGTGTGCGGTCCTTCAGCTCCGCGAGCGCCAGTTGGGATTCCGCGTAGGGTTTTAGGAAGTCCTCGGGTGGGAACGGGATAGTAGACGATGGGTATAAAGCCAGTCCCAGCGTCGAGTGCACGACGTCATGATGGAAGCCGGGCTCCACCGTATCCCTGATGTCCTGAGAGATCGAACTTAGCTGTGCCAACTGCTTCTTGGACAGGTAGTCTTCGAGCGTCGGAAGCTCCATCCCCGCCGGAACTCTCAGCAGGCCGATCTCGAAAATAATCGTGAACAGCGCGAACGTTTGAAAATCGTACGCGGGTCGGTACACGTATTCGTACCTAACATGTGCCTCCACTGCGCGCTGGAAGTCGGGGCCAAGCTGGCGGAGCTTCGCCAGTGCGGCAGGCGTGAGAACGCTTTCCAACGAAAGCCATTCGACCGTCGAATCGTCCCGCTGCCTCAGGTAGGTAGACTCGGGCCTATTGTCGCCTGGTGCGAGAATCGCTTCAGTCTCGGACGCGTCGACGCTCTCCGGGTCCTGGAAGGGGTCCATGGAGTCGTAGCAGGTTGACGACCGCCTGTCTCCGGCCCTCGAAGGTCTTCTCCGTGGCGTTAGCCCATGTGTACACGGTCAGGAGGAAAAAGGCGTGATATCGGAAGGATGTGTCGCGCCGGTCGAGCCCCTCGAAACGCTCGTAGCCCTCCGCGCCCAGCAGGTCGATCAAAGGCTCGGGTTCGGCGGGCCACTGCGCCAACTGATGCTCGACCAGCGCCGGCATGTACTCCGCCGATACCCCTAACTCAAGGTACGCGGCCAACGCCTTCTGATAGTCGACGGGAAGCGCCCGGTACCGCTCCAGGAGCGTCCCCGAGAGCAGCGATTCGATTTCCTCAACGGTGCCTTCGTAGATTCGCTGCCCTCCGCCCGGCGTGGTGGTGTAGGACTGTGCAATATTGGCTAGTACACTGCTCACTGACCACGCCGCCCAGGTTCCAGTGTCGGCCGTGTTGCGTAAAGAGAGGACGAGGATCTCTTCATCGGGATACCACCTCATGAACACCACGGATCCTGGGCCGATGCCGGCCGCCACGATCGACCTCCGCTGTTCATGGTCAGGGTTTGGGACAAAAACACCGTAGCCGTAGTTTTCGAAATCGTGTGCCTCCAAGGAGACGTGGGCGGTGAACCATTTTTCGAGGGTATCGACACTCAGAAAGACGCCCGGCGTCAGGCCCGTGCTCTACCGGAACAGGTCCTCTGCGGTCGTGCACAGCGCGTCGAATCCGTGACGTCCCTCTACTGAATTCAGCGAATAGAGTTCAGTATCAGCGCGAGTCAGATCAGGCTCGTAGCCGATTGCGCGTTCACGAGAGTGGTCTGCGGGATCGCAATAGCTGGTGTGATTCATCTCCAGCGGGTTGAAGATGTGCTCGATCAGGTAGTCCTCATAAGACTGGCCGGACACTAACTCGACGAGCCGGGGGAGGAGCACGTAGTTCAAGCCGGCTCCCCAATCCGGCTCGATGGGGTCGGTGCTATTGATCACCCCTACGAACTCCCCGAAAGAAATCGACTGCACAGCTCGAATCTCTTCCTCCGACATGCCGTGCCAGGGATCGGGCACGCCTCCGGTGCGGGTCAGGAGTTGGTGGACGGTGATGCCCGCGCAAGGCCGGATAGTTGGGCACGTAGGTCGTAATTGACTCCTGGAGGTCGACACGTTCCCGTTCATACAGTTGAAGCACCGCCATCGTCGTAAACTGGTCGCCAAACGTTGGAAGGGGAAAGACGGTGCTGGGCGTGTTCGGGATGCCATCTTTGTAGTTGGCCATCCCGTAGCCCTTGCTAAACACCACCTAGTCATTTGGTGCTATGAGCACTGCACCGCTGAATTTGACCGTGCGATTGATATATTCGTTCACCTGGGCTTCGATCTCCCCAGGGGCGATGGTCCCGATCGAGTCCGCAACGTCATCAGTCCTGAAGCCCCAGTAAGCGGCTACGACCTCCACCGTCGCCACAAGGACCGAGATCAGGGCCAGGCTGATCCGCCAGCCGGGCCGAATTGTCGGCACGAACGGGGGCCTGGACTTCCCACGGCCGAAATCGCTCCGCTTCGGCACGGACGTACCCAACTTCGCGGCTATCGACGGCCAGATGTTGGCGTTGGCGGATACTGTACGGGCTGCGTAGCCTTCGAGTACCTGTCTCAGGCGGTTGGACGGCTCTCGAAGCATCTCTAAGACTCCTTCCTCAGCTCGCGGGGCGGCTCCACGACGTCTTCGGGAGGCCCGGTCTGCTCGGTCGGGCCTCCCGTCTTCCAGAATCTCAATATGGAATGGAGACGCTGGCGGCCGTCGTGGAGGTGTCGCTTAACCGATCCGACCGTGTTCCCCTGGCGCTCCGCCACCTCAGCCTCGGTGAGCTCGAGATAGTAGTGCAATACGATGGCTTCCCGTTGCTTGGGCGAAAGCCTCGCTAGGGCGCCGCCTATCGCGAACTGCGCGTCGGCCTGTTCGGCCAGCTCTTCCAGCGTGGGGCCGTGGTCCGCGATCACGTCCTCTAGGTTGTTGCCGTGGCCGGACTCGCCCTCCAGCGAGACATCGCGATCTCGGGACGCTACCGCTCTCGTCGCATCGTTGACGACGATGTGACGGAACCAGGACCCGAAGGGCCGTCGAACGTCGAAGCTGCCGATCCGTTTGTACGCCTTGAGGAACGCAGCGGCTACGACATTTTCTGCTGTGGAGCGGTCGCGCGTGACCAGGAAGGCGGCTCGAAGGGCGCGGACTTGATACTGCACTACCAGCGGCTCGAGACCGCCTATGTCGCCTCTACCAAGCCGAGCGACAGCGTTTCGCTCGTCCATCGGCCGCCCCCTTGTGGCTGGCCTGCGTAAGGTACCTCACAATATATACCCCGCGACCCCGCCGAAAGGTTGAGGCGATTTTCCATCGCGCCCGCCGAAGGCCCCCTTCACGTTGTTTGACACCCTCAAAACCGCAGGGCTAGACTATGGCAGGCACCTTCGCACAGGAGTCCCGTTACCGTGGCATCTCCACTGACAGACTATCTCGCCGAGGCCGCGTCGGCCGGGAAGACCCCAGACGCCGGGTTCGTCGGCTACCTCGTGTCGCTGGAGCAGATCAACGCGACCTCGCCGGAGGTTGCCCGCGCCATCATCTCCGAGCTGGCCGATCAGAGGACCAATCTCAAGATGATCGCCAGCGAGAATTTCTCGTCGCTGGCCGTCCAGGCGGCTCTCAGCAACCTCTTCACCGACAAGTACGCCGAAGGCATTCCGTACCACCGATACTACGAGGGCTGCGACAACGTCGATGCAGTGGAGTCCCTGGGAGCGTCTCTGGCCTGCTCGCTATTCGGGGCCGACCACGCCTACATGCAGCCCCACTCCGGCGCCGACGCCAACCTCGTGGCCTACTGGGCGATCCTCTCGGCGCGGGTGCAGGCGCCCTTCGTGGAAGAGGCGGGGAAGAAGGACGTTGGGGCCCTCTCGAAGACCGAGTGGGCGGAGCTGAGGGAGCGGCTGGGTAACCAGCGCCTGCTGGCCATGGACCTCTATTCGGGGGGCCACCTGACGCATGGGTACCGCCTCAACGTGTCGGGCCGGATGTTCGACGCCGAGTCCTACGGCGTCGAACGCGAGACCCATCTGATCGACTACGACGACGTGCGGGAAAAGGCCAGGAAGTTCAGGCCGCTGATACTGGTGGCCGGCTACAGTGCGTACTCGCGGAAGATCAACTTTCGGACGTTCCGCGAGATAGCCGACGAGGTCGGCGCCGTCTTCATGGTGGACATGGCCCACTTCGCCGGACTCGTTGCCGGCGGAGTGTTCACGGGCGACTACGACCCGGTGGCCCACGCTGACGTCGTCACCACGACGACCCACAAGACGCTGCGGGGACCCAGGGGCGGGATGGTCCTGTGCCGCGAGGAGTTCGCCGAATACGTCGACAAAGGATGCCCCCTTGTCCAGGGGGGGCCGCTGCCCCACGTCATGGCGGCCAAGGCCGTGGGGCTGAAGGAGGCCAGCGAGCCCGAGTTCAAGGACTACGCCCGCCGGATCGTCGAGAACGCGTCGGCGCTGGCCGGCTACTGTGTCGAGGAAGGGATGCAGGTCCTCACCGGCGGGACGGACAACCACCTAATGCAGATAGACGTCACGCCCTACGGGTTGACCGGCCGCCAGGCAGAAGGGGCAGTTCGGGAGGCGCGGGTCACGCTCAACCGGAACACGTTGCCATTCGACTCCAACGGACCCTGGTACACGAGCGGCCTGCGGATGGGGACGCCCGCCTTGACGACGCTGGGCATGGGCGAGCCCGAGATGCGTGAGACCGCGTCGATCATGAGGCTCATCCTGTCCAGCACGAGCCCGGCCAAGATCACGAAGGGGAAACTCGCGGGAACGCTGAGCCAGGCCCGCTTCCGAATCGACCCTGACGCGCTGGAGCAGGCACGAACTCGGGTGGGCGACCTGCTCGACCGCTTCGTGCTATACCCCGAGATCGACGTCGGGTATCTTCAGAAAGCGTTCGCGTAGCGCCTGTTTTCACCCACCGTCGGCTTTTTTCACCGTTGGGCGTCGTCTAGCGGTGGAGGTGTTCGGAGAACCAGTCGACCGTCCGGCGGTACGAGTCGAGAATGTGATTGCGCTCTTTGAGGCCGTGGGGCTCGCGCGGGTACACGACCAACTCCGTCTCGACGCCCAGGTCTTTCAGCGCCCTGTAGAAGATGTAGGACTGCTCGACCGGCACATCCCAGTCTTCCTCGCCGTGGAGGAGCAGCGTCGGGGTCCTGGCCTTCTTGACGTAGGTGATAGGCGAGAACCTCTGGTACACGCCGTTGGGGTCCGGGTCCCACGGGTCGGCGTCGCCGTAGTGGATGGCGTCCCAGTCGCACAGGGAGGAGCGGCCGTGGAAGCTGCGCCAGTCCGAGACACCGGCGATCATGACTGCCGCCTTGAACATGTCGGGCTCCTGAGTCACGGCCCAGGCCGACATGAAGCCGCCGTAGCTGCCGCCGGCGATTCCCAGTCGGTCGGGGTCGGCCAAACGGTTCTCTACGCAATAATCGATACCCTTCACGATGTCCTCCCAGTCCTTGCCGCCCATGTCGCCGATGTTGCTCTCGGCGAACTCGAGGCCCCATCCTGTGCTCCCACGCGGGTTGGGCAGGAACACGGTGAAGCCGGCCGTGGCCAGGAGGCCGTAGTACCGGCACGCGGGCATGTACCGGTAGGCGGTCATGCCCGTGGGGCCGCCGTGGACGATGGTCACCATGGCCCCCCCGGCGGGCGGCGCGTTATCCGGCACGAGAACGAGCCCCTGCATGTCCCAGCCATCGGCGCCCTTCCAGCTCACGGATCGGAGATCGCCGACCTTGAAGTCGTCGCGGTGGGGGTGCATCCGCGAGAGGTGCGTCCCTTTTAGTGTATTGCCCTCTCGTATGAAGGTGCCTACGTCTGGCGGGCTCCCGTCACCCTCGCTCACGGCCGCGATGGCGCCGGAGCGGTCACGGCTGAAGGTCGTGCCGGAATCGAGGAAGGCCACCTCGCCGTGATGTAGCGACGTGCGTTGTCCCGTCTCGACGTCGATCTCGCCGACACCCATTCCGCCCTGTTCGTGATCGAAAGTGATTATCTTGCGGCTGTCGTCCGACCACCCGAGAGCGAAGGAGCTCGTGTCGTGGCCCTCGCTCAGGTTGCGGACGTGACCACCCGCAGACACCACGAAAACGCTGCCTGCGTTGAGACCGCGGTCGCTCCAGTTAGAGGTCAGGAACGCCACGAATTCGCCGTCGGGGGACCACGCGGGCTTGGATACCTGGCGCTTGGAGAAGTGCAGAGTACGCACCGGGCCGTCTCCCATCGGGACCGCGGCCAGGCGGCACGTGTACCAGGCCTGCTCCAGCGGAAGGTCCGACGCAACCACCGCGAACTCCTTGCCCGATGGCGCCCAGCAGAACTCCCAGACCTGCAGTCCCGCTGGGGAGGTGTATACGATCTCTCTCGACTCGACGTCGAGGACGTTGATGCGGGTAAACTTGCCGTGCTTCTCGAACTCGACGGCGTCGTCCTTGTCCTTCTTGCGCCTCTTCTCCTCCTCGGTTTCGGGGTCTGTCATGAGGAAGGCGATCTGCCTACCGTCGGGCGACCAGGCGATGGGTGAGAGGCTGCGTGGAGACGGGACCTTGCCTTCGATGCCGGTCAGGCGTTCCCCCTCGCCGCCGTGAGCGGGCAGTAGATACACCTGCCGCTGGCCGTCTTTGTCGCGGTCGGAGAGGAACGCCAGGCTCTGGCCGTCCGGGGACCAGCGTGGCGCCGTGTCGGAGCGCGGCTCGAAGGTGAGCTGGCGGGCCGTCGCGCCGACCTCGTTGTCGATGATCCAGATGTTGGACCTGGAGAGCCGCGTGTCGACTGTGAACGAATCACCGACGACGAAGGCGACCTGTGAGCCGTCAGGAGAGATCTGGGCGTCCGAGACGCTCTTGAAGCTGAGGGCGTCTTCGGGAGTCAGCTTTCGAAGGGGCGGCATGCGTCACCTCCAAGGGGGTACTATCGGAGCGAATTCTACCATAGGGAGCCCCCTTTCCTACGACCGTCCGCCGGCACGAAGAGGTGTGACTCCGTCCATTCACACGCGCCAGTTCAGAACGAACCGCGCCGCCGGTCTGGCGCACCTAATCGACAGAGGCGGTGAGTAAATGCCGGTAACCACCGAAGCAAACCTGACGTGTCCAAGCTGTGGGACCGAGCAGCGCGTCGAGATGCCCACTGACGCGTGTCAGTTCTTCTACGAGTGTGCGAGCTGCCAGGTGGTCATGCGGCCGAAGCCCGGGGACTGCTGCGTGTTCTGCTCTTACGCCTCTACCCGTTGCCTGCCTAAGCAGGTCACGTAAGAGCGAGAGCCTCGTCCGCGTGGGCGAACGGGGCTCGTGGGGTCCGGGCGCGCCGGCTCGACGCCGGCCGCGCTTGGTCGATTTGACAGGGACGGGCTAATTCGCGTTAAAGGTCAGGGGTCTCCATTCCTCTCCCATAGCGCGCTCCTTGCTGGCGGTGATCCAGTAGGACCCGAGTGCATCGGCGGTCAGCCTGGGCGGATTTGCCCGGCCGTCGGAGATCCGCCCTCGCCGTCGGCGGGACCGGCGTAAACGGACGCGTAAAGGTATGCAAAAGATCATCTCTTTGCTCTGTCCGAGCTCCATGGTTTAGGCCACACCTGCCTTTCTGTCCCGGCTACTCGCACTTATTGTAGCCGCAATCGAGGCAGCGTACGCAGCCCTCCTGGTAGATGAGGGAGCCGGCGCTGCACTCGGGGCACCTTGTGGCGTTGACTTTGGTGCGGCCGTGGGCGCCGTTGCCGTTCGCTTTGGTGGACTTGGGAGCGAAGAGTCCCAGCTGTGGGGTGGAGTCTTCGCTCGGCGTGGCGGCCTGATTGCTTCCAGCGGGCGCCATCAGGTGGCGGGAGAGCACCTGGGCCACCGCGTCGGGGGCCGAGCGCACCAGGGTTCCACCGTCCCACACAGGCTCGTCGGTGATGCCCCTTAGGTGCTCGATGATCTGGGCCGGGTCCACTCCGGCGCGCAGGGCCATGGTCGTCAGGCGAGTCATGGCCTCCAGGTGCGCGGACTCGGTGCTTCCGGCCTTTCCCAGGGAGGCGAAAACCTCGAAGGGCTTGCCGGTTTCGTCGTAGTTGATCGTGACGAACAGGTTACCCTGGCCCGTGCGCACGCGCTCGGTGACACCCTGGATGATCTTGGGCCGCTGTCGCTCGACGAGCATGTCATCGCCTGTCCTGAGCTCGTCCGCTTTGTCCTCGGTGGTCTCGGAGCCCTTGGTCAGCACCTCGGCCTCCCGGCTTCCCGCGCGATAGACCGTGATCCCCTTGCATTCCAGCTCCCACGCCAGCATATAGGCTCGGCGGACGTCGTCCTCGGTAGCGCTGTTTGGGAAGTTGATGGTCTTGGAGATGGCGGCGTCGACGCTCTCCTGGAAGGCCGCTTGCATCCTGACGTGCATCTCAGGCGAGATGTCGGCAGAGGTGACGAAGACCCGTTTGGCCCAGTCCGGCACGTCCTCGCGAGTCTGGAGGGAGCCGCCGTCGGCCAGATACCCCATCAGCTCTTCGCTGTAGAAGCCGCCGTCGCGGGCGGCCTCCTCGAAGCCCCGGTCGACGTAGGTCAAGCTCTCGCCGCCCAGGATGTTGTGCTTGTGGTAGGAGAGGGCGAAGAGGGGCTCGATGCCGCTGGAGCAGCCGGCGATCATCGAGATGGTCCCCGTGGGAGCGACCGTCAGCCGGCAGGCGTTGCGCATCTTGGGCTGCCCGGGCGCGTCGTAGATGCTCCCCTCGTAGGCTGGGAAGACGCCTCGGGCCTCGGCCAGTTCTTCCGAC